>JAHDSE010000074.1 GCA_018432955.1 Syntrophomonadaceae bacterium | reverse complement strand
TCATCACCGTTATGAAACAGCCCTGGAATACTATAAAGAAATGAAAGAACAGGGATACAGCGGATATGATTATGTGTTAACAACGCTGGTAAACCTATACGATAAAGGGCTGGTAGTACTGCCAACTCATCGTGTAGTAGGCAATATGCCTGATTTTAAACTGGATAGTTTTTTGGATAAGCTGAATAGTATTTTTGAAATAGAATGTTTCGGCAACAAAGATGATTCAAAAGCTTTTCTGCATGATCTGGAAACCCGCGGGAAAAACCAGCATGCTTTTGGTATGTATGTATCGGGAAAGCTCTACCTTCTCGTTCTTAAAGATTTTGAACAAGCCAACAAGCTTCTGCCTGAGAATAAATCTGATGCCTGGGAAAAACTCGATGTGGCACTTCTGGACAACATAATTCTGGATCAGATGCTGGGAATCAATGAACAAAAACGCCGCAGCCAGGATAATCTGGCTTATACACGCAGTGAAGAATGGCTTATCGAGCAGGTTGATAATCGTAATTTTCAGGTAGGATTTATATTAAACCCCACCAGGGTGGAGGAAATAGTCGAAGTTGCCGAAGCAGGAGACAAAATGCCGCAAAAATCAACTTATTTCTATCCCAAACTGATAACCGGGCTGATTATTAATAAATTAAATAACAAATAGCAATAAAATAAGAGACAGGGGGGCATAAATTTGTCCCCCTGTCTCTTATTTACATATTTCAAACATAACAGGATAGGCCACCGTCCACCATAAAGATATTTCCGGTCAGCCATGAAGAGTCCTCAGATGCAAAAAAGATAATAGCGCCATTCACATCCTGAGGATAACCGATTCTTTTCATAGGAAAAAGGCTATTCAGTTTATCCATCCTGCCTTTTTCTTTAATCCTGGCAAGTTCATCCTCCATCATTGGAGTTGCTATATGGGAAGGGCAGAGGCAATTCACCCGTACGGCCGGTCCAAGTTCTGCCGCCATAGCCCGGGTAAGCTGCACGACTCCGCCTTTCATGGCACAATAAGCACTGGAATTTATTCCGCCCAGTACTCCTAATATTGATGAAATATTAATTATACTGGCTCCGCCATTTGCCTGCATCAAAGGCAACATCAGCTGAGAAACTGCAAAAACACTGCGCAAATCAACCTGGTATATTCTGTCAAATTCTTCTATGCTGGTCCTCATAAAAGATTTGAACAGTGCAGAACCTGCATTGTTTATCAGTATGTCCAGACATCCAAATTCTTTTTTGACCATATCCCGTGCTCTCTCTATTTCTTTAATGCTGGTTACATCTGTAGGGCAGGCAAGTGCTTCCCCCCCTGCCTCTCTAATCCTGGCAACGGTCTCATTCAGCGGAGCAGGTCGTCTTCCCATAACCATAACCTTAGCACCTTCAGCAGCCACAGCGATGGCCGCCTCAGCTCCTATCCCAGTCCCACCACCGGTTATTACCGCAAACTTACCTTTCAGTCTCATTATTTTCCCCCCCCTTTTTTGCCTCTATATAGTTCTCGCTATCATTTATTTTTTCCTGTTAGACTCCAAAAAGGCAGTCATCCTTTTGCTCATATCCTCACTGCCGACAAAATTGCGGAAGGTCCATATCTGGGTCCGTATGGCTGCCTCCACTTCCATTCCTGGAATACGATGCGTCTGTTCTTTGTTGGCTTTTAAAGCATTCCGGTCAAAGGCGGCAATCTTTCTGGCCAGGTTTTTGGCTTCCTCCAGATAGCTGTCCACTGGGTAAACATAATTGGCGAGACCCATTTCCTTTGCTTCCTGGGCTCCATAAATTCTTCCGGTCATGGTTACTTCCTTGGCCCTTCCCATACCAATTATCTTCCACAAAGGATCGGTCAACGGGGTTAAAGCCCAAAGTATTTCCGGCTGGCCTACCTTAACCTTTTCAGACATAACTCTAATATCAGCCATTACCATAAGGTCAAAGCCAGCAGCCAGGGCTGGACCGCTTACAGCAGCTATCACCGGCATAGGAAATTTTAAAATTCCCAAGAAAGACTCTTCTACTATTTCCATACTCCTCATCTTGGTTTTTCCCAGATTCATTACGCTATCCATGTCAAAACCTGCAGAAAAGGCTTTGTCATTACCCGTCAGTACTACAGCATTTATCTCTTCGTCCTTTTCCAGTTCTTTGAAAGCCCGGAGAATTTCTTCCAACATTTCCATGCTAAGCGCATTCATTCTATCCGGACGGTTTAGCGTTACACAGGCAATACTACCTTCTTTCTCCAGCAACAGATCCTTAAATTCCAATTTACCAACCCCCTTTTGACTATCAAAGCCATTCTATATCTATATCCATATTTTTCTTCATATATAAACAAATTTCCTTCCTGCGCGGACATTATGTTGCCATTTGCCAGAGACTGCGCAGCAAGGAGAATTTTTTGCCACAGGCTCGCTACGCTCGCACACAGATCCTGAGGACGCAGATTAACACGGATTCTTTTGTTATATGTAGGGGCACCCCTTGCGGGTGCCCCTACGAAGCATTAAGATTCTTCACTTCGTAGAATCTGACCGGTTGACAATGGACGGGGTTGTCAACCTCTTGGGAATAACGGAAGCTATAGCTTCCGTTATCCTGAAAATCTAAATAAAAGCAATTTATTAACCATAAGTTTAGATTGTAGAACTCCAATAAATATAGAAAAATTAAAGAAAAAATCAGTGTAAATCTGTTAAATCCGTGTGCGAGCGTAGCGAGCCCGTGTCTAATAAAACCCCTACTACGGATTATATTTCTTATGCGAAGGTTAAATATAAATAGAACTTTTCGGGAGGGTACGGGAATGATAATGGTATTTGATATAGGCAATACCAACATGGTTATAGGAGTTTATGAGGATGAAACTCTGATTACTCACTGGAGGCTCAGGACCGATACCTTGAAAACCTATGACGAGTATGGCATGCTGCTTAAATCTTTGTTTGATTATGCCTGCCTGGATATGCGTAATATAACAGCAGTTGTTCTTTCATCGGTTGTCCCTACACTAATGATGGAACTGGAATGGATGAGCCGAAAATTTTTTTCCTGTCGTCCCCTGATAGTTGGGCCGGGTACGAGAACTGGTCTGGCTATCAAATACGATAACCCCAGAGAAGTAGGGGCAGACCGGGTAGTCAATGCGGTTTCGGCCATCCATAAATATGGGGGGCCTTTGATAATAATTGATTTTGGTACTGCTACTACTTTTTGTGTGGTTAACGAAAAGGGAGAATACCTGGGAGGGGCTATTGCACCTGGAATTCAAAGTTCAACAGAGGCTTTGGTATCGAGGGCAGCCAAGTTGCCGCGGGTCGAACTCCTCAAGCCCAAAAAACTGATAGGCAGGAATACGGTAAGCAGTATGCAGGCCGGCATAATGTACGGATTTGTAGGACAGGTCGAAGGTATTGTCCACCGGATGAAAAAGGAAATGGGGAACGAGCCCAGGGTGGTTGCCACCGGTGGATTGGCTGCGGTAATAGCCAGGGAAACCGATGTAATTGATACCATTGATGACTTTCTCACTCTGGAAGGTCTGCGATTGATTTACGAACTGAACCGGGGGTAAAAAGGGGAAGCAGGGGGACGGATGACACAGGGGGACACAGGGGGACGTTTTTGTTGTGTCATCTTTGATGACACAACAAAAACGTCCCCCTGTGTCATCCCGTCCCCCTGCTTCCCTGGGAGGTATTTATGTTTTGCATAGGTGGAATAAATATAAAAAACAGGGTCATAGCTGCTCCGCTGGCCGGAGTGACGGATAAGGCCTTTCGCATAATTGCCAGGTCATTTGGATGCGGTCTGGTCTATACGGAAATGATAAGTGATATGGGGCTGGTATACAATCAGAGCAGAACCTTGAAAATGGCTGATTTAAGCGAGGAAGAAGCTCCTATAGCCGTTCAGATTTTTGGTTCTGAAATAGAGCCGATGATAAAGGCAGCCAGGATAGTGGAAAAATTGGGAGCTCACATAATTGACATAAACATGGGGTGTCCCACACCGAAAATTGTTAAAAACGGTGAAGGGGCTGCCCTGATGAAGGACCTGAATAAATGCCGCTTGATGATTCGCGAAATGGTCAGGTCGGTGCAGGTTCCGGTGACGGTAAAGATGAGAAAGGGCTGGGATACCCATGACAGCACTTGTCTGGAACTGGCCAGGATAGCGCAGGAGGAAGGTGCCAGTGCTATAGCTTTGCATCCCCGGAGTCGCTCACAGTTTTTTTCCGGCCATGCAGACTGGAAAATTATTAAGGAAATCAAGAAAGAAGTAGATATTCCGGTGATAGGCAATGGTGATATATGGTCAGCACAAGATGCTGTTCGCATGATTGAATCTACTGAATGTGATGCCGTGATGATAGGCAGGGCGGCCATGGGCAACCCTTTTATTTTCCGGGAGACAGTCGAACTGCTGGAGCACCAAAAAAAAATAGCAGCAGCAAGCGTGCAGGAAAGGCTGGCTACAGCTATACGACAACTGGAATTGTCCTGCCGCTACAAAGGAGAAGCAGTGGCCATCAGGGAAATGCGCAAGCATTTCGCCTGGTATACTAAAGGCCTGCGGGGAGCAGCCCGCATCCGGGAAGAAATAAACCGGGCCAGCAGTAAAGAAGAACTACTCACTATTATCCAGCAAGTTCAATAAGCACACCTTTTTATCCTCAGGGGGGTGGCAAAAGGACCGTCTCCCTGTCCCCTCTGTCACCCAGCGAAACCGTGGTTTATTAAAGACGCATTCTCTGGCTACTGTGAAATGGCAGTTAAAAGCCTGTTTAGCCCTTGATTATGGCATTTTAGGGTGCTAAAATTACATGTATACAAAATTGTGCTCAGGGAGTTTATGCTTATGGAATTTTTTCGTATTCAGGACAAAATAATAAGCTGGCAGAAAATAGAGAAGACACTGCGAAAGGCATTGGTATTAAGGACACGTGGTCTATCGCAGCAGGAAACTGCCGAGCGCCTGATGATGGATCGCAGCTTTATTTCTCGTCTGGAAGGAATAGGCGAACTGCGCAAAGGGCAAACTATTGCCTGTGTGGGATTCCCTCTTGCCAATAAAGAGGAAATACAGGAAATTATGGAACAAGAGGGTGTGGAGTTTATTCTTTTAATGACTGAGGAAGAACGCCAGGATTTTATCAACAAGCGCAGCGGCAAGGAACTTTTAAATGAGTTAATGGATTTGACTGGCAGGGTTAGAAATTTTGAAGTAATAATATGTATTGGATCTGATGAGCGGCTCAAGCTTCTGGAAGGGATTTTGGACGGGCAGGTTATTTCGATAGAGATAGGTTCTTCGCCCATAACGGAAGATAAATGGGTTGACCCGCAGCAAATCAGAAAGATCCTGCGATCCATCAAAGCAGCACGGACGATATAATATGGGTGACACAGGGGGGATGACACAGGGGGACGTTTTTGTTGTGTCATCTTTGATGACACAACAAAAACGTCCCCCTGTGTCCCCCTGTGTCATCAGAATTGTGTGCGCAGCACGCCGGGAGGGGTTATTTTGAAAAAAATAGTCAGTGTCAGCCTGGGAGCGGCAAAACGGGATCATGCCTATGAAACTGAATTTATGGGCCAGAGATTTCATATTGAACGCATAGGAACCGATGGGAATTGGGACAAGGCTATAAACTTGATCAGGGAACTCGATGGCAAAATAGATGCCTTTGGTATGGGCGGAATTGACCTGTACATATATATTGCCGGTAAGCGTTATGTAATAAAAGATGCCCAAAGATTGACTGCTGAAGCCAGAAAAACCCCAATGCTTGATGGCAGCGGTCTGAAGAATACCCTGGAACGAAAATGTATTATGGATGTTCAGGAAGAGGGAATAATTGATTTCCGGGGGAAAAAAGTCCTGATGGTATGTGCTGTTGATCGCTTTGGCATGGCCGAAGCTTTTGATAGTGTGGGTGCAGATCTTACTCTGGGAGATTTTATTTATGCGCTGGGCTTGCCCATTCCGCTGCATTCTTTGAAAACCCTGCGGATACTGGGCGGGATAGCAGCTCCTTTTGTGGTCAGAATGCCTTTTGATAAACTTTATCCTACAGGCAGCCAGCAGGAAGTCATAATTCCCAGGTATGCAAAATATTATTATGAAGCGGATGTTTTGGCTGGAGATTTTAACTATATCCGTCGCTATCTGCCGGATAAACTGGACGGGCAGGTAGTTGTCACCAATACTACAACCCGGGAAGATATGAAGCTCTTGAAAGAACGGGGGGCCAGCAAAGTGATTACTACGACACCGGATATGGGAGGACGTTCTTTTGGGACCAATGTTATTGAGGCGCTTATGGTGACCTTGATGGGCAGGCCTCTGGAAAAGATAGCTGCAGAAGATTACTATGCCATGCTCAAGGAGCTTCAAATGAAACCGGGGATCCTGGATCTGGAGAATTATGATGCTTGACCTGGATTTTGCCTTTTTCAACCTTATAAATACCGACAAAAGGGGCTTCCTCTACAGAAAGACAGTTCTGGACAGGCTGGCCCCCTTTCTTTTTGCTCCACGGGTAAAAAACCTGATTGATTTGCCTGAGCTCAAGTCTACCGGCTGCAATATTGTATTACCGCTGGGAGCGGGAAACCTGAAAATACTGGAAAATGAAAAGCAGAAGGATTTATTTGGCAGGACTGCAGAGATACTTGATAATAAAAAAATAAAGATTATGGCTGTGGACCGCAGTCTGAAAGCTTTGTTTCCTCAATTATCCAGTGGCTTTTTCCCGGTCTTTGGGGATAATTTTATAAAGGCCCTGGCCTTTGTAATGATAAGGGATATTCTATTGCGCAAAGATCCCAAAAGATTGATTATAGTGGGAAATACCGAGGACTTTGGAGATTTGATCGAGGCAATCAGCGGCTATGGCCTGCCCATATCCATACAGAATCCCCACCCTGAAAAATATGAAGTATTTGCTTATCATTTTCTTTATAAAAAGGGTCTGGCTATAAGTAACAGTAGAATAAAACCGGAAAACTGGGAAAAGGATGATCTGGTTTTGCTTTTGGATTATGATATGCAGGAATTGGCAGTCACTTTCCCGGGAGTTTTTTTCGTAAGACTCAGTAATAAATCTCGTGGTTTAGCAAGAGAATTGGAGGATTCGCTGGCCGGCTGTGGTATTGAACCCGTATTGCATAACCTGGCTCCGATTTTGGAGGCTTATTTAATAGATAAAGCAGGATTTTGTGGCCTGAATAGAGAACTGAATATGACGAATGCTGGAGGAG
>JAHDSE010000103.1 GCA_018432955.1 Syntrophomonadaceae bacterium | reverse complement strand
TCCATTGTTGTAATGCTTTCCCTGGGTATAGCCATGGACCTTAGTTTTAAGGAAAGCTTGAGTCAAATGGGAAGTCTGAACATTATTGAAGTCAATTCCATGGGCAGTTTTGCAGGACCGGGAATGAGTATAGTTTCATCCAGCAACAGCTCAGGTAATGAAGTCAAACTGGATGATAATGCTGTAGCAACCCTGGAGAAAATACCCGGAGTTGAAGCTGTAATGCCAGTAAAAAACGCCTACTTGCGCATAGCTATCGGGCGAATGATGGGGAATGTCAATGTATTGGGCATCAATCCTGAATTGATGGAAACATTTGATTTTAAAGTTGACCAGGGACGCTTGCTTCTGGCTACCGACAAAGATGCCATGGTATTCGGTCCGCAGGTCGCCTATAATTTTTACAATCCCCGTTTAAGGAATTCCGGTAATCGAATGATTCGATACAACGGTCAGGAAGCAGAAGAGCCTCCGGTAGATTTAATCAGTGACAAACTTTTATTGACCACAGATTTAAGCTATGGAGAAAGACGGACTGTTGACAATTCCTCTGACGATGATTATACTCCCCCCCCTCCGCACAAGGCCAAAGGAGTAGGGATACTGGAGGAAAGCTACAGCGAAACAGCCTGGAGTGCCTATATGAACATTAGCAGTCTGGAAACAATACTGGAAGAAGAAAAAAAGGCCCGGCGCAACGACCGTCAAGCCAGCAGAACACAGGATGAAAACAAATATCAGAATATAAAAGTAAAAGTGGCCAGTATTGAACAGGTCGAAGCTGTCCAGGAAAAGATTAAAGCCCTGGGATTTCAAACCTACAGTCTATCCGATATGGTTAAGTCGATGAAGGATACCTCGCGCAAAATGCAGGCCATACTGGGCGGCATCGGTGCGGTAAGCCTGCTGGTAGCCGCCATAGGCATAACCAACACCATGATTATGAGCATTTATGAAAGGACTCGCGAAATCGGGGTAATAAAAGTATTGGGTGCCAACCTTTCCGATATAAAAAACCTATTCATGCTTGAGGCTGCCATGATAGGTTTTGGAGGTGGCTGTATCGGCTTGATTTTCAGCTGCCTTGTTTCCCTCGGGCTAAACAAAATTACAGCCGGGTTTATGGGAAACATGGGCAGCAGTACGGGAATATCAGTAATAACCCCGGAGTTGGGTTTGTTATCAGTTGTTTTTGCCACGATAGTCGGCATTATTTCCGGCTATTCCCCTGCCAGGAGAGCTATGAAGCTAAGTGCACTGGAAGCAATCAGAACAGAATAATGACAGGGGGCAGCACAGGGGCAGCAGTGCCCCCCGTGCTGCCCCCCCTAATTAGCTTAACTTCACTCGGATAAATTCACATACCTCATTTAGTGCCTGGGTGCCTCAGGAAATGCCGGAGCCAGTAACGGAAAACAGTGGAACATGCCTTTCCAGACCTTGCAATATACCTCTACTCCTGCCTCCTTGGCATACTCTGCAAAACGAATGGAATCGTCACGCAAAAAATCAAGTTGGCTCTCGCAAGTGGAGCACATGAAAAAATTGATTGGAGGAGTAAGTGATGAAACTAATTGACAATTATATCTACACCGTTACAAAGAATCTTCCGCGGAAAATAAAAGCTGAAGTTGAAAAAGAACTGCGCCCAAATATTCATGATATGCTCCCTGATGGTTACAATGAAGCCGATGTTGAAAAAGTCTTATATACATTAGGAAATCCTTTCGCTTTAGCGGAGAAATATCAGGAAGGCAAGCGTTACCTGATAGGCCCGGAACTTTACGGTAATTACATTAAAATGCTGAAAGACGTATTTATACTTGTAGGTTGTCTTATTTTGCTTTCGGAAGTATATACGATTTTTACAGATGCTACCCATGCTTCTGTTGGAGAAGTCTTGGTTTCCGCGCTGACGCAAACTCTCAAAAGTGCAATTCGAGCGGCGGGTTGGCTATTTATATCGGTTACGATTGTTTTTGCTGTTATAGAACGAAATCGCAAATATAATAAAAAGGAGTGGCCATTTATCGGAAAAGATTGGTCAATTTCCGATCTCTTAGAGGCGAAGGATAATGAGAAAATTTGAAAGCCATAAAACGGAACGAATTATCGATAAAACCTCCTTTTATAGATATCTTATAAAGGAGAAATAAGCTTCGTTACTTAATATTATATAATCGTATGATGGTTATAAATCAGCTCCGCATTATCTTACGAATATGATGGAATTTATCTATCATACTTCCAATCATTTGTTTTTATTTCTGTATCGTAATTTAAAGCATAATTTTCTACTGTAAAAGATGTGTCTTTGTCATTGACTACTACCTTCACACCACTATTTTTAATATTTGGAGAAAGAAACATAGATTGTGTGGAAATGCTTTCATCAGTAGTATTCTTCATTTTGTAAGTCGCAACAATATCTGCTTCTGAACCGTCAACTGTAATATCTAATACTTCTGACAATACTGAAACTGCATCATTTTTCTCAAATGTTATTGACGAACCAATATCTGCTTCCTTGGGGGCTGCCATGTTTGCATAAGCAACTTGGGGAATAGACAATTGTAACCGTCAAGTAAAAATGAACAAAAAATGATAAATAACTTTGGACACCTAATTATTCCCAAAAATGGTTTGGCGATGTTTCAAACGATAGCTGTCACCGTTTAGATGGATAACCTCACTTTTGTGAATTAAGCG
>JAHDSE010000143.1 GCA_018432955.1 Syntrophomonadaceae bacterium | reverse complement strand
CGAGCGTAGCGAGCCCGTGTCAAAAAATCCCCCTTAGTACGCAGTCTCTGGCAAATACGAACTCGGGTTATTTAACTCGACTATGCTCTAACCCTTATATGGAAATCATTCTTTCCAGTGAGCCATAGGCCTTTTTTCGGATATCCTCTGGAACTTCTATCTGGTATTGCAGTTTTTCCAGAGAAAGGGCCAGTTTATCCAAAGGAATATACTTCATGTCCCGGCACTCAAAATACTGCCGGGCTGCATAAAACGCCTTCCCCGGACAATTTTTTTCCAGGGTATAGAGAAAATCTTTTTCCGTTCCTATTATAAATTCATTGTCAGGACTGTTCTGCACAAACTCCAGTATTCCTGCAGTAGAACAAACCGCGTCTGCTGTCCGGGTAATTGCCGGCGGGCACTCGGGGTGAACTATTACCCTGGCTTTAGGATGCAATGCCCTTTGTCCCTCTATTTCTTGCATCTGCAAAACATCATGCACGGGACAGTATCCATCCCATAAAATCATTTCCCTGCCGGTCAGGTCCTGAATAAAAGTACCCAGGTTCCGGTCGGGAACAAAAATGATTTTTTTCTTTTCGGGAATAGACTCTACTACTTTGATTGCGTTGGAAGATGTACAACAGATATCGCTTTCAGCTTTGACCTCAGCCGAAGAATTTACATAGCACACAACCAGCGCATCCGGGAAAGCGGCTTTCTTATCCCTCAACTCTGCCGCGGTAATCATATCTGCCATGGGACATCCGGCCTCTATTTCGGGCAGAATAACTGTTTTTTCGGGGCTTAATATTTTAGCGCTCTCCGCCATAAACCTGACACCGCAAAACACAATTATATCTGCCCTGGTAGTAGCGGCCTTCCTGGCCAATTGCAGGGAATCCCCTACAAAATCAGCTACATCTTGAATTTCTGGCGGCTGGTAATAATGAGCTACGATTATTGCATTTAGTTCTTCTGTTCTTTTTTTTATATATCCCAGCACATCCTCTGGCATCAATAATTTCCTCCCATTTATTTATTTGCTGATACTCTGAATTTCATTTTTTTCATTTACAAAAACCAGCCTGGGTTTAAATCCCCGGCATTCTTCATCTGTTAAAACCGTATAGGTGAGAATAATAATAATATCATCTTTTTCTACCAGTCGAGCAGCTGCTCCATTAAGGCACATTATTTTTGACCCTGCCTCTCCGGTGATGACATAGGTTTCAAATCTTTGACCATTATTCAGGTTTACTATGGTTACTTTTTCATTTTCTATTATATCTGCAGCATCCATCAGCTCTTTATCAATAGTTATACTACCTACATAGTTCAAGTTGGCCTCAGTAACAACGGCCCGGTGTATCTTTGATTTGAGCATATAACGAAGCACCAGCTTACACCTCCACTATCAGATTGTCTATCAACCTGGTATTACCAAACCTTACAGCCAGAGCTATGAGCACCTGGCCACGAATCTCGTCTATATCTGCCAGGTCAGCAGCGTCCGATATTTCGATATAATCGACATCAGCCTGCGGACATCCCTTTATCATTTTTTCTATACTATCTTTGATTTTTCTTGTATCTCTTTCCCCCTGGGTAATATTCTCCTCTGCACTTTTCAGCGCTTTATACAAAACCAGTGCTTCCTGCCTTTGTTGTTGGTCCAGGTAAACATTGCGGGAGCTCATGGCCAGACCATCCTCTTCTCTGACTATGGGCACCCTGACAATTTTCAGGGGAAAGTTCAATTCCCGAACCATTTTTTCCAAAACCATTACCTGCTGGGCATCTTTTTGTCCGAAATATGCAATATCCGGCTGACATATATTAAAAAGTTTGCTTACTACTGTGCATACCCCTCTAAAATGTCCCGGCCTTGAAGCTCCGCACATTTTATTGCTTATTTGCCCAAAAACTTCAACATATGTCTGGTATCCAGCAGGATACATTTCTTTAACCTCCGGGGCAAAAACCAGATCAACCATTTCTCTCTCCAGTAAAGCGCAATCCCTTTCCATATTTCTGGGATAAACCTCATAATCTTCACCTGCGCCAAATTGCGCAGGGTTTACGAATATGCTGACAACCACTATGTCACAGTCCCTTCTGGCTTCCCTGACCAGAGAAAGGTGCCCTTCATGTAGATAACCCATAGTCGGCACAAGTCCGATTTTTTTGCCCTCAAGTTTCTTTTCCCTGCACCATTCCTGTATTTCACTAATATTATTAACTATCTGCATACTTATTCCCCATTATTTTTTTATATCAGGGATTGGGGACTCCCCAATCCCTAAAAATACGCATTAACTAATATAATTTTTCCAGTACTTCTTCCTTCATGCTGAAGCCATGTTCTTCAGCAGGAAAAGTCCCTGCTTCGACTTCCTCTTTATAGGCTTTAAGAGCCTCCATTATTATGGGTTCCAGGTTAGCAAATTTCTTGACGAATTTAGGTATGTGTCCTTTGAACATACCCAGCATATCGTTTATAACCAGTACCTGCCCATCACAGTATGGCCCGCCACCAATTCCTATTGTGGGAACAGATATCTCTTCACTGATCTTTTTGGCCAGCGGAGTAGGTACGCATTCCATAACAATACAAAAAGCTCCTGCTTCCTCAATAGCTTTGGCATCCTTGATAAGGCGATTGGCTGTTTCCACATCTTTACCCTGTACCTTGAACCCTCCCAGCTGTATCACTGACTGGGGAGTCAAGCCAATATGTCCTACAACAGGAATCTGGGCATCTAGTATAGCCTTTACTGTATCTACCCGTTCAATACCGCCTTCCAGTTTTACCGACTGCGCTCCGCCTTCCTGAATAAGCCGGCCAGCGTTGCGTACTGCTTCTTCCCTGGATATATGGTAGGAAAGAAAGGGCATATCAGCTACTACCATGGCGTTTTTACTCGCTCTGGACACAGCCTTGGTATGATGAACCATGTCTTCCATGGTAACCGGCAGGGTGTTTTCATATCCCAGCATTACGTTCCCCAGGGAATCACCTACGAGTATCATGTCTATACCGGCTTCATCAACCATAGCTGCCATCGAGTAATCATAGGCTGTGAGCATAGTAATTTTTTCTTTTTTGGCTTTTTTATTTCTTATATCTGTCGTCGTTATTCTTGGCATATATACACGCTCCTTATAGTCCTATTAAACCTGCATTTAACAGAGTCGAAGTTCTTTGTTGCAGTTCATTTACCTGGCTGAAATTCATAGACTAAGCATTTTTTGAAAGTCTTCTCTTTTCTTGGCGTCAATAGTACCTTTTTTTATTGCCAGCTCTGTAGTATACAATCCCAGGCATTTATACAATTCTATAAACTCAGGTGCCATTTCTTCCAGGCTGCTCAAGTGATGGGATACTGTATTCAAATCACCGCGAGCAATCGGACCGGTTAGAGCATCTGGTATACCGATTCTTTCTATATTGTTAACTGAACCTGTAATTAAAGGCATTAACGCCCTTACGGCTTCATTTTGGGGAATTCCTGCTTTTTCCAGGAGTTTTACTCCAAAATCAATGATAGTTACCATGAAATTGGAGACCACACATGCTCCAGCATGGTACAAAGGCTTGGCCTTACCATCAATAAAGAAGTATTCGCCTCCCAGGCTATCTACTATGTCCTCGGCTATCTCGTAAGCCTCCCTGTCTCCTTCAATGCTGAAAACTGAACCAGGTAAAATTTTTATGGCCTGGTCAGGATTGGCAAAAGACTGCAAGGGATGCACAGATAGAATTTTTGCTCCCATTTCTCTGGCCCTATTCAGGATTTCTGATGAATGAGCTCCACTCATATGAATAACAATCTGCTCACTGTGGAAAGCCCGGCAGTCAGCAAGAATAGCCACAATTTCCTGAATAGCACTGTCGGAAGTGGTAATAAACAAAATATCAGACGATTCCGAGAGTTTTTGCATAGAGTCAAAGGCCTTGCATCCGATCCGTTTTCCGAGCGTTTCAGTGGATGCGGATTGTTTATCATAGATTCCAGCAAATAAATAGCCTTTCTCCCGGAGTATTACTCCTACAGCAGTACCTACAACTCCCGCCCCAATAATGCCGATTCTCTTTTTCATGATTTAACCTCCTTTAAACACAGGTAAATCACTCTTTTCCTGTCACAAAGACACCGTCTCGGTCCTTTTTCAGCATTCAAAGCCTTCACTTTGCGAAGACCCCATGCTGCACAAGCTACAAGCGGACAATTAGCCAGGAGTACCGGCGGGAGACACTTTATAAGTGCATCTTTTGAATCTGGTTGGCTTTGTTTTGAGCTAAAACTCTAACCAACACCTCCTTGATTTTTGCCCCATCATCAGGAAAAATAAATTCCGGATTTATTTCCTGTAATGGCACAAGTACAAACAACCTTTCCCGTATGTACGGATGAGGAATTTTTAGCTCCAGAGAGTCTAATATTTCATTTCCGTACAAAACTATATCCAGATCTATTACCCGAGGGCCCCATTTTTCTTTGCGCTGGCGGCCCATTTTAATTTCTATATCCTGTAAAATACCCAGTAATTCCATCGGGGGGATCTCTGTTTCAATTTTTATAATTTGGTTGACAAAATCAGCCTGTTCTGTATTTCCCCAGGCTTTACTGGAATACAACGAAGAAAGCTTTTTTATATTTATTCCGTTAACTGCTTCAATTTCATCAACTGCTTTTTGCAGGTTTTTAACTTTATGTCCTAAATTGGAACCCAGTCCTATGTATACTGCTTTTTTCATACATCTGTTCATCCTTTAAATTAGCATATAGCTTTTTCAAGGGCAAGAAATTTTTTTACTAAATTAACATATGATCAATATGTTTGTATATATCACTGTTTTTTTCCCAGTATTTAGTGTTCTCGTCTGATTTTTACGGCAAAAAACTCAAACTCACCTTCTACAGGGGCTTGCGGTTTGTATACGGTAATCTCAACAGCCTCCAGGGGATATTCTTTCAGGAGAATACCCGCTATCCTCTCTGCCAGGCTCTCAATAAGATTATAACTTTCTCCTTCCACCATATTTTGCACATGGCTAAATACTTCGGCATAGTCCACAGTATTTTTTATATCATCTGTGTTCCCTGCTTTTTTTAGATCAAGGTAAAGATCCAAATCAATAACAAATTCCTGAGCCTGTTTTTTCTCCGAATCAAGAACGCCGTGGCGTCCTCTGAATTTCAGCCCATGAGCCATTATTTTATCCATCCTGCTTCACTACCGCAGCGCTCATCATGGCCACTCTTTTACTTTCTTTTACATCATGTACCCGGATAATATCCGCGCCGTTCACAACCCCCAGGGCTACTACGGCCAGACTGCCTTCCAGGCGTTCATCCACCTCCAGGCCCAGGGTCTGTCCAATAAAGGTTTTTCTGGAAGCGCCCAGCAAGAGCGGCCTCCCCAGGCTCTTGAATTCCCACAGTCTTTTGATAATAAGCCTGTTTTCATCAAGATTCTTGCCAAATCCTATGCCGGGATCGATAATGATTTTTTCTTTACCCAGGCCTGCTCTTTCTGCCTGAGCTATGGATTCCTGCAATTCCACAATTATTTCCGATATCAGGTCCTCATAAGACCGGTTTTGATTAAACTGCATACGGTTATGCATCAGGACTACCGGTGCCTGATAATCCGCCAGAACAGCCATTAAAGACGGGTCCAGCTGCAGCCTGCCGATATCATTAATAATATGAGCCCCTTTTTCCAGACTGGCCCTGGCTACATTCGCTCTGAAGGTATCGACAGATATGATTATGTCTTCTCCTGCCAGTTTTTCCAAAACCGGCAGGATTCTGTTCATTTCTTCTTCTTCATCGATCATTAGCGAATTCGGTCTTGAGGATGCCCCTCCGATATCTATTATGTCTGCCCCCTCGGCCCGCATTTCTCGGGCTCTGGCAACAGCTTTTTCCACTTTCAGGTAGCGACCGCCGTCATAAAAAGAATCCGGGGTAAGATTTAGTATTCCCATTATCAAAGGCTGCCCCTCAAGTTTGAGGGTTTTCCCATCGGGCAGTTCAATTTTTCTGCCAGAAATCTGAAGGGCATCCAGTATATCCTGTATTTCTGCAGCCAGGTTTTTTAATCCAAATGGCTGTACCTTTAGTTTTTCTATGAGCAAGCGGTAGTGTTTTAAGTTGCCCATAAGCAATATATCAGTAGAACCTTCCAGGGAAAAGACATCTCTCTTTAAAGCAGCTTCTCCCCCCTTGGAAAGCATCTCCTGTTTTATTATCAAAGCTGATTTACCGGGTATGTTTTTCAGTTTTATGCAGCGATAAACTGCTTTGGGCAGCATATATTTATAGGCTCCGGCATCAACACCAATTTCTTGTAAAAAGATTTTGGCTTCGCCTTCGTCACGTATCAATACTGCATGATGACCCTGCATTATATAAACTCCCTGCTATATTATTTTTAAATATACTTGTTGCGCAATTGAAACACAATGCGGAGTTGGACAGGGGGACGGTTCTTTTGTCATAACCCGAGGGGTTATGACAAAAGAACCGTCCCCCTGTCCACCCCTGACAAAAGAACCGTCCCCCTGTCCCCCTTCCAGAAATCTAGTATACAAAATAGTATTATATTATATTATACCAATAGGCTTAAAATCCTTTATATTTTCGCCTAAAATTTTTCCGGGCACTCAATTCCAGCTTGAGTGCCCGGTTAATCATCATTATATCCATTTGTCCAGGGACCTATTGTAGTCCAGGATTTCTTCTTCCTTGAAAAAAAGTGCTATTTCTCGCCTGGCAGCTTCGGGAGAATCGGAACCATGAATTATATTTTTATCCAGGCTTACGGCCAGATCACCTCTTATGGTACCCGGTGCAGCAGCAGCCGGATTGGTACTGCCCATAAGCAGGCGCATGGAGTTTATGGCTTCAGTTCCCTCCCACACCATGGCAATTACCGGTCCTGAAGTTATAAAAGACAGAAGTTCCTCAAAAAACGCTTTTCCCCTGTGCTCTTCATAGTGCTTAAAAGCCAGTACTTCATCTATTTGCAGCATTTTAAGCCCTAACAAGCGGAAACCTTTGTTTTCTATCCGTTTAATTATTTCCCCGGCCAGTCCTCTCTGTACCGCATCGGGTTTAATCATTATGAAGGATCTTTGCAAATAATGAACTCCTTCCATGCTTTTATGTTTCCTGCGTATTAAACCTCAGAAGCGTTCTCATTCTGAGCAAGCTCAGCATTATCCTCACCTTTCATTATCCTCTCAAATTCATCAGCTTCCATAGTCTCTTTTTCCATCAGGCGAGCTGCTATCTGATGCATCTTATCCATATTATCGGTCAATATCTGTTCAGCCTTTTTATAACAGTTGGATATATAATTGCTGGCTTCCTTATCTATGGCATAAGCAATGGCATCAGAGTAATTGGGATCACGGGAAATATCGCGCCCCAGGAAAACTTCTTCACTCTTATGTCCAAAAGTCAATGGTCCCAGTTCTTATGACATACCGAATTCGGTTATCATCTTGCGGACTATGCTGCTGGCTCTTTCCAGATCGTTCTGGGCACCGGTGCTTATATCATGAAGCACCAGTTCCTCTGCTACTCTCCCGCCCAACAAGGTAGTAATCTCATCCAGCAGGTGTGATTTGGTAATATAGTTTCGGTCTTCTTCGGGGAGAAGCAGGGTATAGCCTCCTGCCCGGCCGCGGGGAATAATGGAGATTTTATGCAGCTTATCAGTATGCGGAAGAGAGTGACCTACCAGGGCATGTCCTGTTTCATGATAAGCCACCAGCCTTTTCTCTTTGTCCGATATTACCCGGGTTTTCTTTTCCGGTCCTGCTAAAACTCTTTCGATGGATTCCTCAAGCTCCTCCATATTTATCTTCTCCTTGTTTTTGCGGGCTGCCAGAAGCGCACCTTCGTTAACCATATTAGCCAGATCTGCTCCGGTAAAACCGGGAGTGCGTTTAGCTAGTATTTCCAAGTCGACATCTTCGGCAACCGGTTTATTTTTAATATGAACACCCAGGATAGCCTCGCGGCCTTTGACATCAGGCTTGTCAATAAGTATATGACGATCAAACCTTCCCGGTCTCAACAGGGCCGGGTCCAGGATATCCGGCCGATTGGTTGAGGCCATTACTATTATCCCTTCATTGGTGCTGAACCCATCCATCTCTACCAGCAACTGATTCAGGGTTTGTTCTCTTTCATCATGTCCTCCACCAAGCCCGGCTCCACGATGCCGTCCTACCGCATCAATTTCATCTATAAAGACTATGCAGGGAGAGTTTTTTTTGGCCTGTTCAAACAAATCCCTCACCCTTGCAGCACCTACACCTACAAACATCTCCACAAAATCAGAACCGCTTATGGAAAAGAAAGGAACTCCTGCTTCTCCGGCAACAGCTCTGGCCATAAGAGTTTTTCCCGTTCCTGGAGCTCCATATAACAATACGCCTTTAGGAATCTTGGCACCTATTTTAATAAATTTTTGCGGGTTTTTCAGGAACTCAACTACTTCTTCCATTTCCTCTTTGGCTTCTTCTGCACCGGCAACGTCTTTAAAGCTCACTTCCACCTCTTCCCCGGTCATCATCCGGGCCTTGCTTTTGCCAAACTGCATAACTCGGTTTCCTCCGCCCTGAGTCTGGTTCATTATGAAGAGGAGAAATGCTATCAGGATAATAATAGGGAAAAGGGTTGTCAATAAAGACATCCATATGGAAGGCGGCGGAACCGGGTCAGTTTTGAAATCCACCTTTTTCTCCTGCAGTATTCCAATAATATCGCTCTCTTTGGGAGCATTGGCACTAAACAGGGTACCATCCTTGAGCTCACCTTCTATTTTGTAGACAAGCTCGTTGATTTCTATTTGCGCAGATTTAACCTGCCCTGATTGAACTTTATTATAAAATTCAGGGTAGCTAAGCTCAGTTACCTTCACTTCCGGTGAGGATGTCAATTTTATTGCAAACAGTGCCAGCAAAACTATAAGTACGTATATTGCAATGTTTTTAAGGAATTTATCCAACATATTCCTCCCCTTTTCAGGTTTTTCATTCCTAAAGCCAGATCAATTCAAAACACTTTGCCTGATTAGTATTGGACAACGCCAATATCCGTCCTATTGTAGCACATATGGCAGTCGTTTTCAATTTTATCCCTGCTTTACGTCACAGTAGCCAGAGACTGCGCAGCAAGGAAATTTTTTTGACACAGGCTCGCTACGCTCGCACACGGACTTAACAGATTCACACTGATTTTTTCTTTAATGTTTTTATATTTATTGG
>JAHDSE010000062.1 GCA_018432955.1 Syntrophomonadaceae bacterium | reverse complement strand
TGTGGTTTTGGCTGGTTCACAGAACCAGCCAAAACCACAAGAACCGTCCCCCTGGTCCCCCCGAAATCTGCGTGTGAGCGAAGCGAACCAGCGTCTATTCCCCTACGTCGCAGTCTCTGGCTGCTGTGCAGTTTGATGAGCAAGATTATTTTAAAATTATTATTGACATATGCCCATAATGGAATTAAAATATAATAAACATATGCCCATTATATAGAATCGAATAATAGAGGAGGTGTTAAAATGCCGGGTTTAAATGGTATGGGACCTGTAGGTGCTGGTCCTCGTACAGGAAGAGCTATGGGACGTTGTGTTGAAGGCCAGAATGTTGTTGGAGTTGGACCATTCTGGGGAGGAAGACGTGGCTGTGGTTTTGGTTTTGGCCGTGGTGCCGGCATGGGACGTGGTTTTGCCCGTGGTGCTGGCATGGGACGTGGTTTTAGTGCAGCTTATAGTCTGGATGAATACGAAAATTACTTGGAAAACGAGCTTAGAACAGTAAGAAATATGAACAAAAAGAATGAAGAATAAGTCTTAATAATTTTCTTTAGAAATAACGAAAAATCCAGACCAGATTCAGTTTGTCAAAACATATATCAGTGCGAAGATAATAAGACGAAGGCCAAAAATTGCTTGAACGCCGTGATAGGTATACCCGGGTATGCCTATTGCGGCGTTTGAGTAATGATACGGTGCAACATCCTCGATAGAAAAGCACCTGGCTGTGATTACTTAATTATTATAACCCTTTTTTATTCCTGCTTCGATATTATTAATATGTTCCAGCATGGCTTCACGGGCTTTTTCAGGGTTTTGTTCTTCGATAGCTGCCAATATGGCCTCATGTTCTCTAATGATCTGAACGCCCTTTTCCCCCTGGGCATAAAGTTTTTCACGGTCAGTTCTGAATGTATGGTGCATCAAGTCTGCGACTGTATTCATAATACGCAGAAGTATAGTGTTTTGCGTGGCTTCAGCTATTGAAAAATGAAATTTAAGATCACATGCAACCGCTTGCTCTACATTATCCGCTGCTTTCATTTCTTCCAGGCTTTTTTTGATCTTTTGCAGAGTTTTGTCATTAAGCCGTTTTGCTGCCAGGGCAGCGGATTCCGTTTCCAATACTCTTCTTACTTCCATCATTTGTTCTCCTGGATTACGTTCTACAGCCAAAACCAGCGCCAGCGGTTCAAATGTACCTGAACTACTGCTTTGTTTTACAAAGGTACCCTCTCCAGGTCTCATATCCAATATTCCCATAGCTTCCAGGGCGGTCAGAGCTTCCCGCACTGATGCCCGGCTAACCCCCAGTGATTCAGCCATGTCTCTTTCGGAGGGAAGTTTATTTCCGGGTTTCAACTCACCGTCACTCATCATATTCTTCAGTTGCTCGACTATCTCGGCATATATTTTTTTTGTCCTTATAGGTTTAAAACTCAAATGACTGCACCTGCTCTCGATTATTTAAGGGATACTTTCCAATATTTCAACAGTCAGAAAATTTTGTGGAGTCAATATTTATCATTCAGCGAAAAGGAAGCATATATAAAAGAAAAGATTCATCACATTGAGAGTTTTGTATAATTAAATATCCAAATTGTCAGAGTGTTAACGAAGCAGCCTTAATCGTGAGCCAAGCAAACGTCAATAATACCCGATTAAGATCCTTCGGCTTTGCTTCAGGATGACAGTATTTAATGATACGTAATAACTAATTATGCAAAATCCTCAACAGGCTGCATGGGTATGCTTAAAAGCTTTTGAGTATTAAAGCCGAAATCCACCTTTTTTATAGTCGGAATTTTTTTCGTTCTGGTTTTGCAATTATAACATAAAATTCATGCCGGTTTCTATTACAGCCATGGTCTTATATGCTGAAATAATGTATTTTCAGCCGATTAAGCTTTTCAGGGTGCTGCATTTTTTTGCTGTGCTAGAACTAAGCCAAAGAATATGATATCCTTAAACGGCAATAAATTAAAGACTGTTTCTAAAGCCGATAAATTGTTTTCGGGAGGTACTGGTCTTGAAAGATATTGACAATATTTATGAAAATATTCATATACAAGAACTTAAAGAGCTGATTAATCATAAAAAATTAGCTGAGGTCAGAGCTCTGTTCTCTGAGTGGCCTGTACCTGATATAGCTGAGTTTTTGCTGCAGTTGGATAAGCCCGATATGGTTTTGCTTTTTCGTGTTTTGCCGCGAAGAATTTCTTCCGAGGTTTTTTCTTATCTAAAAACAGAAAACCGTAATGAGCTGTTAAGGGGCTTAAGTGATGAAGAGACCCGAAATCTTCTGAGTAACCTCAGACCTGATGACCGTACAAATTTATTTGAAGAACTACCTGGCCAGGCGACGCAAAAACTTTTAAACCTTCTCAGCCCTGAAGATTTAAAAGAGGCCAGGTTACTGCTGGGATATCCGGAAGAAAGTGTTGGACGTTTGATGACTCCTGACTATGTGGCAATTCGTCCCCAGTGGACAGTTAGTCAGGGATTGCAGCAAATCAGGGAAAAAGGAAAAGACAGTGAAACCCTGAACGTAATTTACGTTACTGATGCTAACTGGAAGTTGCTGGATGCTCTGGAGCTGCACAGTTTTATCCTGGCGGCGCCGGATAATTTGGTGGAGCAGATTATGGATCATTCCTTTGTAAGTCTCTCTGCTTTTGATGACCGTGAAGAAGCGGTTTATGTAATGCAGAAATATGACCTTTTTGCTCTGCCGGTGCTTGATTCTGAAGGAGTTCTACTGGGAGTGGTGACCTTTGATGACGTCATGGATGTCGCAGAAGAGGAGGCCACTGAGGATTTTCACAAAGGTGCTGCTGTAGCACCTCTTAAAAGCAGTTATCCAGAGACCAGTATCTGGGATCTCTACCGAAAGAGAATTGGCTGGCTGCTGGCCCTGGTGCTGGTTAACCTGATTTCTCTGGAAGTAATTGCTTCTTACCAGGAAATATTAGCCTCGGCTATTGCACTGGCCTTTTTCATGCCTATGCTCATTGGCAGTGGGGGGAACGCAGGGGCTCAGTCGGCAACTCTGATGGTGCGTGCTCTGGCTACTGGTGACATTGAAGGCAAGCAGTGGTTTAAGACTATGCTGAGAGAAATCCTTGTAGGCGCTTCTTTAGGGCTTACCATGGGAATTGCCGGTTTAATCCTGGGCTATTTCCGAGGTGGCTATGAGATTGCTGTTATTGTCGGCTTGAGCATGGTAGCATTGGTTATGGTGGCTAACCTCATAGGAGTGCTTATGCCTTTCCTGCTGACTCGTTTGCGTTTTGATCCTGCAGTTGCCAGCAATCCTTTAATAATGTCCATAGCTGACGTTATTGGTTTATTGATCTATTTTTATATTTCCACCTGGATATTGGTAAACGTTTAGATGAAGCAGGAATATCATAAAAGATTCACCCCTTCTTATAAAGAAGGGGTGAATCTGTCCTGGTGCTCTCGGAACTTATTGCGGCTTATTAAGGCTATCTGTTTATAACCATGAAATGAAACTTCATAGGTTTGATTTCCAGTATCCTTAATATGGCCAATTTTATCCAGATTAATAATATAGGATTTGTGTACTCGTAGGAACTGATTGGGCAGGTGCTTTTCCAGGTCTTGTACGGAACAACTTGCTTCAAATATGCCATTTCTATTATGAACAAAGGCTTTTTTGCTTATTTTTTCGATAAAAAATATATCATTGAAATCTATAAATATTAATCCTTCATTGCTTTTCAGTACCAGTTTCTTCTCCTCTTTTTCACAGGACTGTTCATTAGCCTGGGCCAGTCTGCTTATTATGCTCATTAGCTTTTCCTTCTGTACAGGTTTAAGGACATAATCATAGGGATGTACGACAAAAGAGTCAATAGCGTATTTGGAATAGCCGGTAATAAACACGAACTTTGTCCGGGGACTGATAATATTAATGTTTCTTGCTGCCTGAATACCATTCAATTCATCTTCAGGAGCAAGTTCAATATCCAAAAAAGCAACATCCGGTAATTGCCTGGCCAGGCGGATAGCTTCATCACCCTGGGAAGTGGCCAATACTTCTTCAACCAGGGGGTGTGAAGAAACCAGTTTTTCCAGAAACCTCAATGTATAGTGTTCATCTTCCATTATTAAAACTTTTAACATATCAATCAAAACCTACTTTTTCAAACATTCAGGGATATCGGGTTCGTAAAAAGCAGTCCAGCTGTTGACACTTATGCCGCTGTTGGCAAAGAAGGTCAGAAAAGCTGCCATGCCTGACATCAACAGGGGAAAAAACTTCTTATGCATTTTTTTCACCTCCTATTCCTGCATATCCAGGAAATAATCCAGTTTATTGATAAAGCGGTAGCCCCATGGGCTGATCCAAAATAGACCTCCGAGGGCCCCCAGGAGCAAGGCCTGTATATAAAAACAATATCCCTGCCATAATAGAATGAATAAGAGCAGCAACCACAGCAAAAAGGAGACGGCAGTCTTTAATTTTTGCTTCTTTATTAGTTCAGGGTCCCGAAGAGGTTTTTTTTCGGTATCCCCGGGAACCCATTTTATGATTGTAATCAAAGCCAGCAGAGCCGTTAGCAGGATTAAGCATAAGAGCAGTTCGGTATCCACTAATATTATGGTTGATAATTTGGCCAGGCATAGGATAACTGTCACGCTGAAGAGCAGACAGCGGACATAAGTACTTAAATGAACCCCACCGCCGGGTATGCGAAAAGCCATGAAAGCTGCGAGAACCAGTACGGCCGGTTCAAAAATATCTAAAAAAAAGGCTAATAACAAGAGCAGGATCAATTCGATAAAATTGTTTAAAAAAACCTCCATACCATAGGCATAAACGGCTATCTCTTTTTCATCGGCCTGTACTTGCATCCCCAGGTTCCCTGCTGTTTTTGAGCAGAATTTTTTTATCATTTTCTTTCACTCCCCTGTCCGGCAAATAAATGATGAAGGTGGTTTTGGGTTCGCAAACCACTTCGATTTTTCCTTCATACTTGTCCACCAGTTTTTGGAGCAGGTATAGACCGAATCCCCTGGCGGCAGAGTTTTTGCTGGTGTAACCCGGCATAAATACTTCTTTTTTCCGGGCCGGGTCTATACGCGCTCCACTGTTGTATACATATATTACATAATAGGAGTTCTCGTGTTTAATTTCCAGGTTTACCTGAGGGCTTTTTTCATCCTCTACAGCGGCTTCCATGGCATTGTCCAGGAGATTGCCGATTATGCTGCACAGATCCCAGGGAGCGACTTCTATCTGATTGATATCACATTTGATGGCAAAATCAAAGTCGATATTCTTTATCTCCGCTACCTTGCTCTTGGAATTCAAAAGAGCAGTGACTGCCGGGTGTCCGGTGTATACCAGGCCCTGATTTTTCCAGTAGTGCTTTGCTATGCCGTCCAGGTATTCCTGGGCCTCATCAACTTCATCCAGGTAGAGCATGGACTGCAGGACCTGAAGGTGGCGGGTATGCTCATGTCTCTGTATGTCCAGGCTGTTCACCAGGTCTTCCACATGCTGCAGGTGGTCGCGCAGCAAACGGGACTCTGTTTGCCTGCGGGTATAGTCTCCCAGCTGCCTGATGGAAACAAGGGCAAAGCCGCTCAACAGAACAATAATTAAATTGGCAAAGGGTACAAAATTTTTCAATGCGTTTATATCCTGTGAAAGGGTTATTTTTACATTGAAAATGCAGATAAAGAGTGTTTCCAGTAATATCGTATAGATTATTAACATCGGTTTGTCTTTACTCAGATTCATTTTTTCCTGCCTTCAGATCATAAATATACAGGTGATATTTTTTTAGAATAAAATAAAGAAGCACTGTAATAACTGCAATGGGTACAAAATAAACAATACAGTACCGCGGATCAATAACGAAAATCTCTTGGTTTTTTGAGGTAATTAGGAAAAATAGAGGCAATAAAAAACTTTCCAATAGGAAATAGATTACAAAGCCACCTGAGATGGAAATTAATGCCTCCCAGGGTTTTACTTTACCCAGCCATATCAGCAGTCCAGTCAATACCAGCACTCCTATCAGAGTATGTAATCCAAAGATTACAGGCAGCTGTCGTACGAAATAAGAGCAAATGGCACTGATAACAGATATAAGCCCTGCTTTTTTGTATGGAATCTCAAGGTTGAAAAGTGCCAGGCCCAGGATAATAATTAAAAAAGACTCCGGGATACTGACAAATAAAACCACATACCAAGGTATAGCAAACATAATCTTTACCTCGTTTCACAAATTATTACATATTTCAGCTAAATATCAAAATACTACAAAAAAGTTGTTTTTCCTGCTATAAGCCCGACTCTTTCGGGGAATAAAAGGATTTTGGAAAAAAAAATCCGGAATGAAAGACCGCTTTTAGGGAAAAAAAAACCGCTTTTGGGGAATGAATGGTTATGGGATAATGTTGAATTTATAATTGGGTAGATGTCCCCAGGCATTTTACGGCAAATTTTATTCAATAATTATATTGCTGGACTTTCATATACTTGGGATATTATTACAGGTATAATGCTGATCAATTAAAAAGAAAAGTAAACAGGCTTGTGGATATGTGGATAAGGTCTTTCGTGCTCTAAATGCAACCTTTCATGCCTGTTTTGCGGTCACTTGTGCCAATTGAAAGGAATTTGTAACAGGAATGTAAAAATAAAATATGATTAGCCCAAAGAATATTAACATAAATTTACATTTATGTGGTATAGTGAGAAAAAGTTTCGGCAGCTTCGGAGTAAGGGGGTTAAACGGAGTGGAAATTAATCCAGCAGCGTATATGGAAATGGCAAATAGTGCCCAGGTAGGTTTGCTTGTAGTTCGGGATGAAAAGATAGTATTTGTCAATCCTGTTGTCAAAAAGACAACCCAGTATTCGGATACAGAATTAATAGGAATGTACTATGCAGATCTGATATTTGAAGAAGATCGGAAATTTGCCATAAATACAGTTAATAAGATAATCAAAGCTAAAAGAAAAGATAATGCCCAAAGTGTCAGGCTGAGGGTGCTGGGCAAAGAAAAGAATAGTATCTGGATAAAAGCAGGTATAAATAAGTTTATCTGGCAGGGAAAGGAAGCATTGCTCTTTTCCGCTATGAACATAAATGATTTGTGCAAAGCCGAGGAAAAAGCCAGACTGGCTAACCTGGCCAAGAATGAATTTTTGGCTCATATGAGTCATGAGATCCGCACCCCCTTGCTGGGGATTTCTGGATTCTGCGAACTGTTCAGCCAGGAAGAGCTTAGTTCCCGGCAAAAAGAAAGCGTGGAAAATATTCGATATTGCACTGAACAGTTACTGGGTCTGGTCAGTAACATTCTTGACCTCTCCAGGATAGAAGCCAGACAAGTGGCGATGAATCAAAAGCCATTCAGTATCAAAAGTATGATTGAGCATATGGTTCAGAGCCTGGGAATAAGAGTGGACAAAAACAAAGTGGATCTACAGGTGGAGATTTCTTCAGAAATACCTGAGAGATTAATAGGGGATGAATTAAAAATCAGGCAGGTGTTAAACAATTTATTGACTAATGCTATAAAATTTACTGAAGAAGGTTATATCAAAATAATAGCAGAACGGGATGATGAGAATTCAACTATGCTGCCGGCGGTTTTCCCGCTGAAAATATCGGTTTGCGATTCGGGAATCGGAATTTCACATAAAAAGAGCCGGGACATCTTCAAGGCTTTTGTACAGCTTGACTGTCAGCAAAATATGGAGCATAAGGGAGCAGGCTTGGGACTGGCAATCAGCAAGCAACTGGTGGAAATAATGGGAGGGCGCATCTGGTATGAGCCTGAGCAGGGAAATGGATCTGCTTTTTCTTTCTTATTGCCCATGCAGGAGGTATTTACTGAAGAATGTATGGAAAGTGATGAAGACTACCTGCTGGAAAATACAGGAATCATTGCGGTATCCGGCTCCAATGTCCTCCTGGTTGAGGATATTGGAGTCAACCGCAAGCTAATAAAATATATGCTGGAGGATATGGGCTGTGACGTCATTACTGCCAGGAATGGCAAAGAGTGTATTGAAATACTCCACAAAAGCAGCCCTGACCTGATTTTGATGGATATGCAGATGCCGGTAATGGATGGATACCAGGCAACTGCTATTATCAGGGAATCTCCCAAACATCGTCGAATTCCTATTATAGCTTTAACAGCTTATGCATTCAGTGGAGATGTGGATCGTTGCCTGCAGGCGGGTTGTAATTCTTACCTCAGCAAGCCCTTTACCCGGGAACAGCTTTGTCAAAGCCTCAATAAATGCCTTGAAAGAGAAACAGCGCAGGTGGGGAATGCCTCGGATTTGAATATGTAATTCGAAAAATTTAAACGATATATAATAAATAATTTTCCTGTTTTCTTATCTTATTAGAGGAAAATATTATTTTTTGAGGAATATATAATATATTGTATCTTTTTTTCGACTGTTTCCAACATTAGGCAAGGGAGGGTTTAATTTGGCTGATGATATTCAATTGGTAGTCTTTACTCTCAGACAGGGTGAAAACGTATGTGAGTATGGAGTTTCTATTACCAAGGTGCAGGAAATAATAACCATGGTCCAACCTACCAAGTTACCACAGGCTCCAGATTTTGTGGAGGGTATAATTAATTTGCGCGGACAGATAATTCCTATTATAGATTTGAAAAAAAGATTTCGCTTAGGCAGTTCGGAAATGAATGAGGAAAGCCGCAGTGTAGTGGTGGAGGTTGAAGGACAGACAGTGGGAATAGTAGTTGATGAAGTCAATGAAGTACTGCGGTTGTCGAAGGATAGTATTGAAGCTCCACCAGCAGTAATTGGAGGGATCACGGCTGATTATCTGACCGGGGTTGGGAAGCTTGAAGGACGGCTGTTGATTTTACTGGATATGGACAAAATTTTGAATGATGGAGAAAAAGCTGAGCTTGTGGCCGTAGGCCAGGAATAACATAAACATTGCCTTAAACCGGGAAAGCTATTATTTTCCCGGTTATTTTTATTATGCTGTGTAAAAACTTAGAATATTTATTAGTAGAGAATTATGCATATTGATATAATATAGCTAAGCGGGAATGTTTGGATTTTATTAAAGGAAGATGCCGGATATGCTTATAGGTATAGATATAGTTGATATAAAGCGAATAAAGGATGTAGCTGAAAGGACGCCCAGATTTCTTGACAGGGTTTTCACCGGGCAGGAGTTAAGATACTGTTTTCAAAAGGCTAACCCATACCCGTCGCTGGCAGTACGTTTTGCCAGCAAGGAAGCTATGCGTAAACTTCATCCTGATTTCAGTGCAGGAATTCGTTTTCATGAAGTTGAAGTTTTTTCTAATGAAGATGGAAGACCCGAAATAAAATTGCATGGGCGAGCCCTGGATAAATGGAAGAAAAATGGGATTGGCCCAATCACAATCAGTCTTTCGCATTCAAAAGAACAGGCAATAGCAGTAGCTGCTGCGGTGAAAGGATGATAATATGAAGATACTCAGAGCCCGGGAAATGAAGGAAATCGATGCTAAAACCATAAATGAATATGGGATTCCAGGCATAGTGCTGATGGAGAATGCCGGAATCAGGACTGTGGAAGCAATTGAAGATATTTTGGGCAATACTCATAATAAAAGGGTGATTGTTCTTGCGGGGAAAGGCAATAATGGGGGTGATGGGCTGGTTGTCGCCCGCCACCTGTTGAATTCAGGTGCCATTGTAGATACTTTCTTAATGGCCGAAGTGCAAGAAATGACTGCTGATTCTCTGAACAATTATCAGGTTTTATGCAAAATGACGGAACAGATTTTTCCCTTGAGGCAGGAGAATGACCTGGACAAACTTATGGTTTCTCTATTGTCCTGTGATATTATTGTTGATGCTATGTATGGTATTGGTTTTGCCGGGAGATTGAATGATTTTGATGCCAGAATAGCCAAAATGGTCAACTGGACCAAAGCAGTAGTGGTAGCGGTGGATATTCCTTCGGGAGTGGAAGCAGACACAGGCAAGGTTTATGGTGAAGCAATAATGGCTTCACATACGGTTACTTTTGCTTTACCCAAAATAGGATTGGTTCTGGAACCAGGCAAAGATTATGCAGGAACCTTGAGTGTGGCCGATATATCTATTCCCAGACATTTGCTGGAAGACAGCGGGCTCCCGAACAATTTGATAAATGATAAGATGGTAAGGCCTTTAATAAAAACCCGCGAGGCTGAATCCCATAAGGGTACATACGGGCATGCGCTTTTTATAGGCGGTTCTCTGGGCTTAACCGGGGCTATCAGTATGGCTTCTTATGCTGCTTTGCGTTCCGGAGCAGGACTGGTAACTGCGGCTCTTCCTGAATCATTGCTTACTAAAGTTGAAAGCGGATTACTGGAAGTTATGACTGCACCGTTACCTGAAACCCAGTGCTTGAGTATAGCCCTGGAAGCCTTGCCGGCTATTGAAAATTTATTGGGAACAGCTTCTGTCTGTGCCATTGGCCCGGGTATGTCAACTTATCCGGAGGCCAATGCCATATTGCGTTTTGTTCTGGAGAGAGCGGGAATACCCGTGGTCATAGATGCTGATGGACTCAATGCTCTCCAAGGTGACAGCAGTATTTTGTGTGACCGGCAGATTCCTGTGGTGCTTACTCCTCACCCTGGCGAAATGGCACGGCTTACCGGGAAAAGCATTGCTGAGATACAGGCCAATCGGATAGAAACAGCCTGCAACTATGCCAGACAATGGGGAGTCACCCTGGTTCTCAAGGGGAATAAAACAGTAATAGCCTCTTCTACAGGAGAAATATATATTAATATCAACGGAAATCCAGGTATGGCTACTGCTGGAAGTGGCGATGTGCTTTGCGGTATTATAAGCGGTCTTATCGCTCAGGGGTTAAAACCGCAGGACGCTGCCGTGGCCGGGGTATATTTACATGGGCGAATAGGTGATTATGTTGCAGAAATAATAGGCCAGAGGGGTATGATAGCCGGGGATTTAATTGATTATATCCCGGCGGTATTAAAAGATTACGAACAGGACTGATGGAGCTTTTTACGATATTTCTAGATTAATGGGAAAGAGGTTTGAATATGTTAGCTAAAGATATTATGACCAGCGAAGTAATAACCATAGGCCCGGAAGAGAGTATTCAAAAGGCGGCCAGCTTGATGCTGGAAAACAAAATCAGCGGTATCCCGGTTGTTGATGATAAGTGTTGTTTGTTGGGAATAATAAGTGAAAATGATTTAATGCTCAAAGCCCGGGAACTACAAGTGCCGTTTTTCCTTACTTTATTTGACAGTATTATTTTCCTGGAGAACCCCATAAGATTTAATAATGATATAAAAAAATTTACCGCTTCCCAGGTGAAAGATGCCATGACTAAAAAAACTCTGTTTGTTGAAGAGAATACCCCTGTCCACGAGATTGTTGAACTTATGCAAAACAAGAGGATAAACCGTGTCCCGGTTCTGAGAAAGGGCAAAGTCATTGGAATAGTAAGCCGTAATGACATTTTAAAGACGCTGGTAAAAAATGATGGATAAGACCAGCCCGAGCTGGGCAGAAATAGATTTAACAGCAATAAAATATAATCTTTGCAATATCCGAAAAGCAGCCAGGGGTTCCAGGGTAATGGCAGTAGTAAAAGCCGATGCCTATGGGCATGGCATGCTGGAAGTCAGCAGAGCTTGCATGGAGGAGGGAATTGATTATCTGGGGGTAGCCAGCCTCAATGAAGCCCTGCAGTTATTGGATACGGCAGGTGATATTCCTGTTCTGGTGCTGGGTTATTTACCGAAAATGCATGCTCAACTCGTAGTTGAGAAAGGGATAAGGGCTACGGTATATGATTATAATCTGGCTCAGGAGTTGTCCAGAGCTGCCCTTGAGATAGGCAGATCAGCTTATGTGCATATCAAGGTGGATACCGGTATGGGAAGGCTGGGCTTTTGTCCCGGAGAAGAGTCGCTGAAGCTCATACGCAGCATTGCTGATTTGCCAGGTATAAAATTGGAGGGTATATTTACCCATTTTGCAGTATCGGATATTGAAGATAAAGGATTTACTCTGGAACAATTGGACCTATTCTCCAGTATGATAGCGTCCCTGGAGGAAGCGGGGATAATCATTCCACTAAAACATTGTTCCAATAGTGCTGCTTTGATGGAAATGCCGGAAACCCATTTTAACATGGTCAGGGCAGGTATCGTTCTCTATGGTTTATACCCATCAAAATATGTAAAACGAGAAAAGCTGGATATTATTCCGGCTATGACCCTGAAAAGCAGGGTGGGTATGGTAAAAACTCTTGAAGCCGGGCATACTGTCAGTTATGGAAGAACATATTGCTGTGAAAAGGAGATTCTGGTAGCTACAGTTCCCATTGGTTATGCAGAGGGTTATAGCCGGCTTCTGTCCAATCGGGCTCATGCAGTGATAAAAGGGCAGCGAGTGCCTTTAATTGGTATAGTTTGCATGGATCAGTGTATGTTTGATGTAAGCGGACTGAAAAGAGTAAGCAAAGAAGATGAAGTTGTTCTCTTTGGAAAACCCGAAGATGGTGTAACTGCAGATGAACTGGCAGAAATCATAGGAACTATAAACTACGAGATAGTATGTTCAGTTAGTTCCAGGGTGCCCAGAATTTATAAGGGATAACTGGTATTATTGCAATTATTGGATTTGCGAGCAGGTATTCTTACTAATATAATAGAGTTATTGAATGTGCATAAATTGTTGTGGGGGTGCTCGCATTGCCAGCCTCAAAAAGGATAATAATAACAGTATCTGAAAGTCTGCTCTCTGAAGTTGATTGCGTTACCACGCTGGAGAATAAGAACCGCAGTGAAATAGTCAGGGAAGCCATCAGATTTTATCTCCGGGAGAGAAATAGAATATTATTTATAGAAGAAATGAAAAAAGGTTACCTGGAAATGGCGGAGATTAACCTTGGTATTGCCAGCAGGAACATGGGATTGGAAGAGGAAGCCATGGCTAACTGCATAGAAAAATTGTTGGAGTGATTAGCACATATGATTAAAAGAGGTGAAATTTATTTTGCCCAGTTAAATCCTGTTATTGGTTCGGAACAGGGGGGGGTCAGGCCGGTTCTGGTTGTGCAAAACGATATTGGTAATCAATATAGCCCAACCACAATTATCCTGGCAATAACCGCCCAGATCAACAAAGCCAAATTACCAACGCATATTGAGCTCAAAGCGAATATATATGGCTTGGAAAGAGATTCGGTGGTATTAGCTGAACAAATAAGAACAATAGACAAAACCAGGCTGAAACAACGTATTGCTGTTTTAAGGAAGGAAACCATGGACAAAGTGGAGCAGGCTTTAATGGTTAGTCTGGGTTTAAAGGAAGCTTAAATACATATTGTTCTATTTAGTCTACAGTTAAAAAACAGAATATAGTTGTTGACCAGTGAATTAAAAACAGTAAGTGCAAACAGGTTCGAGCAAAAGAACCTGTTTTTTTCGTTGTCATTGAAAATGAATTATTTTTTGAAAGAAAATAATAAGAGGAGGGAATACTTTGCCATCAATAATTGGGATTACTGCCAATTATGACGAAGGTGAGAAAAATTATTATTTAAGGGATGCCTATGTCTCAGCCATACAGAAGGCCGGGGGAACAGCCTTGATTCTTCCGCCGAGTGAAGATGATGCTTTGATAGATAGCTATATGGGCATATGCCGGGGTTTTATTCTTTCCGGCGGCGGTGATATTGATCCATTTCACTGGGGGGAGATGCCGGAATGGGCCCTGGGGGAAATCAATCCCTTGAGAGATCATTTTGAATTGGCTTTAGCGAGAAAAATACTGGAAAAAAATTTACCGCTTCTGGGAATATGTCGGGGTTGTCAGCTCCTGAATGTTGCTGCCGGAGGGACTCTGATGCAGGATATTGACTCTTGCCTGAGCCATGAGCAGAAAGCACCCCGTAGTTATCCATTTCATGCTATATTTATTAAGAAAGGCAGTCTCCTGTCCAGAATAGTTAATAAAAGGCAGATAAGGGTTAACAGTTTTCACCATCAGGCGGTCAAGAAAACAGCTGCCTGTCTCCGTGTGAGTGCCTGTGCTTCAGATGGTACGGTGGAAGCAATTGAAGCTCTGCAAGGTTTTGCTCTGGGGGTACAGTGGCATCCCGAATATCTGCTTGAGGATCATGCTCATAGTCTGTTCAGGGCTTTAGTCAAAGCCAGTCTTAAACAGATTTGACAGGCAGATAATTCTAACTCCAATTTTGAACGATAGAAGCAGCAGTCTCATAAACTATAGTGAAAGGAGTTCTCAATTATGATTGCAGTAAAAGGCGGCAAAATACTCAGCATGAATAAAACAGGGTTCTTTGACAATACAGTAATATTGATTGAAGGGGAATTTATTATAGAAATGGGCCAAAACCTGGAAATCCCGGAGGGTTGTCAGATAATTGATGCCAGTGGCAAGTATATTTGTCCAGGGTTTATTGATGCACATACCCATACAGGCCTGGAGGAAGAGATATATCAGATCGAGGGTGATGATGTAAATGAAAGTACTGATCCGATTACTCCGCAACTGCGGGCTCTGGATGGTATAAATTTTTCTGATCTGGCTTTTGAAGATGCCCTTCGCGGTGGGGTTACCCGTTCTATGGTTATGCCAGGAAGTGCTAATATTATTGGTGGTCAGGCGGTTTTTGTGAAGCATCTGGCTTCCTCCATGGAAAATATGGTCTATAAAGAGCCCTGGGGCCTGAAGGCAGCCCTTGGAGAGAATCCCAAAAGGGTCTATGGGGGACAAAAAAAATGTCCCCGAACCAGGATGGCTAATGCCAGTCTTTTACGAGAAGCGTTTTATATTGCCGCACAGGCTCTTGAAAAGCAAGATCTGCCGGCAAAAGAGAAATATGCCCAGGAAGCTGTTTTCAAAGTGTTAAAAAAAGAGATGCCTCTTTTGTTGCATGCTCATCGTGCTGATGATATATTGACTGCTCTGCGGATAAAAGACGAGTTTGATATTGATTTAATAATTCAACATGGGACAGAGGCTTTTTTGGTGGCTGACGAATTGCTGAGAAGGAATGTGCCGGTGTTTTTGGGACCTTTACTGGTAAACCGGGCAAAAGTCGAAATGAAAGAAGTGTCATTCAAGACAGCTGCTTTACTGGCCGAACGCGGCGTTGAATTCAGTTTTATAACTGATCATCCGGTAATACCTATAGAACATCTGCGCCTTTGTGCGGCCCTGGCGGTTCGTGAAGGCCTTGACGAAAACCTGGCCTTAAGGGCTATAAGCAGTATTCCGGCAAAACTCCTGGGAGTCGGGGATGAACTGGGAAGTATAGAAAAAGGCAAGCGGGCTGATCTGCTTATCTTTGATGCTCATCCTTTTGATTATTGTTCGCGGATTGAAATGCTTATGGTGGATGGTGAAGTATGGGGGGATAAACATGAACAAAGGTGATCTTTTTACCGTTTATATGGATGGTTTTATGACGACATTATGTGTTCTGGGTTTCTATAGTGAAGAATACAGTGGTGAAGAGATGGTAATACTTGCTGTAGTAAAACAGGAGAACATGGTTCATATCCCCCTTGACGATTTACAGGCCCTTTTTCCCAGAAGAAAATATGTAAACTAAGAAACGTAGTCATGTAGGTGAAAGGCAGGTGACAGGGAACGGTTCTGGTGACACATCACAAGGATGTGTCACCAGAACCGTTCCCTGTCACCTTTTTTATTTCCATTATTTGCTTCAAGGAATCATTACCACAGATTCCGAATTAGTGAAAAAAAGTTAAGAGGTGGTCCTGGATGAAAAATAGACTTGTTGCTGGTATTATTCTGGTGCTCTTGGGGATCTTTGGCTATTGTGCTGATGCCCGGGCTGATCCCGAGGTAAAAATACGAATTGAAGGTAAATTAAGGGAGCTTTCTCCTCCTGCTCAAATAATCAATAATCGTACCATGGTACCGATACGTTTTATTATAGAAGATGAGGCTCTAAACGGTAAGGTTTACTGGGATGAAAAAGAGAGCAAGGTGGCTCTGGACTGTAAAGGCAGGTACATTGAATTTGTGATTGGAGAGAAAAAAGCTCTGCTGGATGGAGAAATGAAATACTTTGATGCTGCTCCATATATTAATAGAGATAGAACTTTCGTGCCCTTGCGTTTCCTGGTGGAAAACCTTGGTGCCATAGTAAGCTGGAAAAGTCAGGAGAGGGAAGTGGGAATCAGCTTCAATTATACGCCCAAGATTTTTGCGTACTACTATTATCATGGTTTTGATGAACTCAAGAAGAATGCTCACCTCTTTACTGATGTGGCTTTTCGCTGGTTTGCTACTAATGAAAGAGGAGAACTCTTCTATGAGTACCAGGATGACTATGAAGAAATACTGCAATTTTGTCAGGGGGAAAGTATTAAAACCCATGCCAGTGTAGTATTAATGGAGAAAGAGCCTCTCCATAAGCTGCTTTCCAGTAAAGAGAGTCGGCAAAGGCTGTGTGCCAACCTACTGGACAAGGTGAATGGGGGATCTTATGACGGAGTAAATATTGATTTTGAATTTATTGATCCTACAGATGCTGAAAAATATTGTACTTTTCTTCGGGAACTCAAAACCTATCTGGGAACAGAAAAATGCTTATCTGTTGCAGTTTTTGCCAAAACCGGAAAAGAGAATTGGCCTTCTGCCTATGACTACGAAAAAATAGGGCAGATCGTGGATCAGTTAATAGTCATGGCCTATGACTATAGTTATATAAATACTGATCCTGGGCCTATAGCGCCTTTATGGTGGGTAGAAGATGTCTTAAGCTATGCGAGCCGGAAAGTTCCCCGTGAAAAAATACTGCTGGGTCTTCCTACTTACGGATATGACTGGGCTCCTGATCTGCCTGCCAGCACCGTAACCGGGAAAAAACTTCAGAAAATCGCATCCAGGTACACATTAAAAGAGAATTTCGATGAGAGTAGTATGAGCCCATGTTTTTATTATTATGATGACAAGAAGATATTACATCAAATCTGGATGGAGAATAATAAGAGTATCAGGGAAAAGCTGTTATTGGCAAATAATAGTAGAATTGGGGGTATTTCTTTCTGGCGAATAGGCAATGACTTTAATGAGCTTTATGAATTGCTGGAAAATTATCCCGAAAATTAGCCTGATCGTCAAAATTGCTCATTTAAGCTATAATAAAGCTTAAATAATATCCGCCTGGAAAGTTTGGAATTATGCGGGAGGGGAGATAATGCCCGGTAAACAGTTAAACCTTTTTGGGGAAGAAGTACAGCCTGAGAAGAAGGACAGTCTGGAAAATGATATTCTGGCTGCTAAACATTACATACCTTTTCTTCCTGCTGTTGAGGCAGAAGAGTGCTATTTGGACATCGATAAGCTGGACGCTTTGCAGGATATAGCGAATAAATGCCAGGGCTGTCGTCTAAGGAGCACCTGCCGGCAGGTGATATTTGGAGAAGGCAAAGAAATTTCAAAATTGATGTTAATTGGCGAAGGCCCGGGAAAAGATGAAGATATACAGGGAAGCCCTTTTGTGGGAAGGGCTGGTCAGTTACTGGACAAAATCCTTCAGGCCGCTGAATTGCCTCGGCAGGATCTTTATATTACTAATGTAGTAAAATGCCGTCCGCCGGGGAACCGCCTGCCGAATCCTGATGAAGTGAAAATCTGCCGTAATTATCTGGAGGCCCAAATCAGAATAATAAACCCCAGTATTATTGTGTGTTTGGGAGCCATGGCCAGTAAGGCGGTGATTGCACCGGGAGCAAAAATTTCTGAGCTTCGGGGAAAATGGTTCCAGAGAAAGGATATCAGGATAATGGCAACTTATCACCCGGCCGCCCTATTGAGGAATGAAAACTATAAGCGCCCTGTCTGGGAAGACTTTAAATTAATCAGGGATGAGTTCAAGAAAATCGATGGTCAATAAAACTGTGCCGTTATTGCGACTTTTGATAGTGTTTTCATATTAAATTGCCAGGTACATTATTGAGGTGAAATCTTTGAGAATTACAGTTCGAGATGAAGAAGGAATGAATGAACTGGGTAAGGCTATATCAGGAGTTCTGGCTGAAGGAGATCTGCTTTATCTGCTGGGAGTACTGGGAGCTGGAAAGACTACACTGGTTCGAGGGATAGCTATGGGGCTGGGGTATGCGGGAAAAGTAAACAGCCCCAGCTTTAGCATAATGAATATTTACGATAATAATCCGTTAATATTCCATTATGATTTTTACCGTTTGGGAGCCTGTGATATATATGATCTGGGTCTGGAAGATTATCTGGAAAGGGATGGTATAGCGATAATTGAATGGCCGCAGATGGGGGAACGTTTTCTTCCTGAGGAGGCTCTTCGGATAAACATCAATCTGATTGATAATGATTATGAAAAGGGTAGAATAGTGGAAATTCACGGCCGCGGGGGGAAATACCTGCAGAAGATTAAGGAGCTGGCAAGAAATGTTGATACTTGCTATTGACAGTGCTACTCCAGTAGCCGGAGTAGCTCTGATGGAAAAAGGGAATCTGATAAAAGAAGAATTTGTAAACTATAAAAAAACCCACTCGGAAAGTCTGATGCCTATGATAGATCGAGTATTACGGGGGTGTGATTGCGGCATTAGTGACTTGAGTGCTGTTGCTGTGACCATAGGGCCCGGTTCTTTTACGGGCTTAAGGATAGGTCTGGCAGCAGCTAAAGGTATTGGCCTGGCTTCTGCCCGGCCTTTGCTGGGAATTAATACTCTGGATGCTCTGGCATACAATATTATCGGAAGCGATGCTCTGCTTTGCCCTCTGCTGGATGCCAGGAAACAAGAGTTATATACTGCTATATATGATGGCAGTTACAGCTGCCCCCTGGCGCTTACTGAATCCCTGGCCTGTTCTCCGAAAAAATTTGTGGATACTGCGCTTGAGGTGGCAGCTGAGCAAGGAAAAGACAGTTTTATTTTATTGGGGAATGGTTATTATCCTTATAAAGATTTTTTTCATGAAGCACTGGGCGACAGCATGACAATTGCAGCCGAACACCTTATGCTCCCAAGAGCTGCAGCAGTTGCCAGCCTGGGAATGAGAAAACTGGAAAAAGGGGAGATCCAAGATGCATTTCAAATCCGCCCTTTTTATATTAGATTATCTGAGGCAGAATATCGTCTGGGAAAAGGAGTTTTTTAGTGCTGATTCAAGGTTTTATAATAAGAAAAATGACTGAACTGGATATAGATGAAATAATGAAGGTGGAAAGGGACTCTTTTACACTTCCATGGTCAAAGGAATCATATCTAAACGAGTTGAAAAATCTCCTGGCAACTTATCTGCTCTGTGATTGCGAAGGTGAAGTAGCTGGATATGGAGGTATCTGGGTGGTTTTGGATGAGGCTCACATAACCAATGTGGCAGTAGCCAGGCAGTTCAGAAGATGCGGTATGGGCAGGGTCCTCATGCAAAACCTGGAAAAGCATGCCCGGGAAAAAAATGCGCTTCGAATACTCCTGGAGGTCAGGCCGTCGAATGAAGCGGCTTTGAAAATGTACCAGGGATTAGGTTATGTTGCCACTGGATTGAGACAAGCCTATTACTCAGATAATGGCGAGGATGCAATAATAATGAACAAATTCCTCTAAGACCACAGTCAATTTTAAATTTAGGAAAGAAAACCAAGGTTTTCTTTCGACTGAATAATTAGACACAGATTACCGCAGATTCATTATGAATTATGCGGATCTAGAAAGCTTTAAAATAAAGAGTCAGGCACTCAGCCTACTATTGATTGTATAGATAACGAAACTTTAGTATTATTGGATGCCTGACCACCATAATTCAAAATTAAAGAAAGTGTTGGTTGATAAATGAAAAAAGATATTCTTATTCTGGGAATAGAGACTTCCTGTGATGAAACTGCTGCTGCAATAGTGAGAAATGGTGAGGATATCCTGTCCAATATTATAAATTCACAGGTGAAAATACATCAGGAGTTTGGAGGCATAGTACCGGAAATAGCATCGCGTAAACATATTGAGAATATTGCTGCTGTTGTTGACTTGGGCTTTAAGGAAGCAGGTCTTGATTACCGGGATATTGATGCAGTAGCAGTAACCAATACTCCGGGCCTGGTAGGAGCCCTTCTGGTAGGTTTGTCTTTTGCCAAATCATTTGCCTATACTCTGGACAAACCATTGATTGCAGTCAACCATTTACATGGGCATATTTATGCCAATTTTCTGGAACACAGGAATATAGAGTTTCCTGCTGTATCTCTGGTGGTTTCAGGGGGGCATACCAGCTTGATTTATATGAAGGACACAGGACAGTTTGAGCTGATTGGTCAAAGCAGAGACGATGCAGCTGGAGAGGCATTTGACAAGGTGGCTCGTTTTCTGGGACTGGGTTACCCTGGAGGTCCTGCTATCCAGGAAGCTGCCCGGAATGGAAAAGCAGGTCTTGTTAAACTGCCCAGGGTTTTTTTGGATAGAAATGATTTTGAATTTAGTTTTAGCGGGCTGAAAACAGCTGCTATGAATCTGTGGAACAAGGTTAAAAAGGGAAGTAACTGTACTGTTAATGATATCGCTGCTGAATTCCAGGCAGCCCTGGTGGAAGTCCTGGTGGAGAAGAGTATTGGAGCTGTCCAAAAATATCAGGCCAAATCGCTTATGATAGCAGGAGGGGTTGCAGCCAATGAAAAACTGCGAACAATGATGAAAAACAGGGCTCAGGATGAGGGCATCCCACTTTATTACCCTTCACTGCTTTTGTGTACTGACAATGCAGCTATGATTGCCGGTAATGCCTACTATCACTATATTCATGGGCACTTTGCCCCGCTTGACACTAATGCTTACCCCGGCCTATCGTCCCTGTGAAAAATGCCTGTGGATAATGTGCATAAGTCTGTTGATAATTAATAATTCAAAGTTTATAAAGGTCTTGTTGAATTTTATTATGTCCTAATAAAAAGAGTAATTCCTTTATATAGAAGACTGTGCCCTGTGGATAAATATAGAATAAAGGATTGAGTGAACTTGCACCGCTGTATAGATAGAAAAGAAGGTATTTTTACAATATGTCGCTAATACTTGTAAAATAGAAATACTATCGGTTTTCAGGGGAAAGCAAGCGGATCAGTGCCATCGTATGGGGAGAGGGTCTCTCCTATGAGGAAGAGTATCCGCGCTGGGGGACCAGTAACATCAGTATTGCCAATATTTCAGGTGAAGTAGTCTCAGGATACACCAATACATGGGGCGGAGAGACGCAGCGCTTTATTGTTACCGCAGATAAAGCAGTGATTATTAAGGGATTAAGCCCTGGTCGAATTATTTTAAGTGCTTCTATAGGCCCACAGGCGGGCAGTCACAGACCAGACAGATAATAGTAATCGTCAGAGACTAAAAAAATTCGGAGCATCAAAAAAGGTGCTGCAGATAGTCGCTAATCAACGTAGCTGACTGGGCAATTATATAAGTATTTAATTTAAAGCAATGAGAGAATAAGAAGAAGGACATATAAGGACTGGTTTTGGAAGGAATGGTAATTATGCATCCGGTATTATTCAGAATAGGGGAGATAACTGTAAATTCCTGGGGGTTCATGCTGGCTATGGCATTAGTGCTTGCCGTAATAGGAGCACGCAGGCTCTTTGCCCGCGAGGGTTATGATGGGGAAATAGTCCTGGACCTGGTTATAATAACCGTAATAAGCGGAATAACCGGGGCTCATTTGCTTTATATGCTGCTCTATGAACGCGCAGAATTAATTGCCAATCCCTTGAGCTTTTTCTATTTGGATGCTGGTTCCTGTATGGGGCTGGTATGGTATGGAGCTTTTATCGGAGGCTTTCTTGCTTTCCTTGTTTACTTGCTGGTAAAGCAGCTTCCCTTCTGGAAAATTGCAGATATGCTTGCTCCCTTTCTGGCTCTGGGTTATGCCACTGTCAGGATTGGATGTTTTTTGGCCGGGTGCTGCTATGGGAAAATCAGTGATGTACCCTGGGCAGTTGTTTTCCCGCTTCTTGATGCTTTCCCGCGTCATCCAACTCAGTTGTACAGTTCAGCAGCCAATTTTATGATATTCTTGTTTTTGCTGTGGTTTTTCCCGCGAAGGAAGTTTCCCGGCCAGGTATTTATTCTCTACTTGCTGATATATCCTGTATATCGTTTTACAGTAGAGTTTTTCAGAGTAAATACTATTATGTATGGTCCCCTGTCAATAGCTCAGCTCTACAGTCTTATAATATTTACCATAGCTGTTATCCTGTATCTCTGGCAGCGAAGACGCTGTAAAGAGGAATATATACCGAACTCAGGCTGGAGGAAATATCGTGGATAAACTTTTTGCACAGAAAAATCTGATGAGAGAAGACGCTTTAAGAAAGAGAAATAATCTCTCGCTTGCAGAGACTCAAGAGTTCAGCAGCAGGATCAATGCTAAACTAATGGAACTCGGACCGGTGTTGAAGGCCAAAAGCATAATGGGCTTTGCCAGTATAAAGAATGAAGTGGATCTTTCGTGGTTTCTGGAAAAAATGAAAACAAAAGGTAAGACAATATTGCTGCCGCGGGTGGAAGAAAACGAAAACATTGTAGCAGTCGAGTTTAAAGGCTGGGAATATACTGCCTCTGGTCCTTTTGGCATAAAAGAACCGGTCGGTCCGGCATTCCCAGCGGAAGAAATCGATGTAATCCTGGTTCCTGGACTGGTATTTGATCCCCACGGTTACCGTTTGGGCTATGGCAAGGGCTATTATGACCGCTTTCTTAGCCGGGGGAAAACCCCCACCTTTTTCTGTGGTATTTGTTACGAATTTCAGCTGGTGGAAAACGTATTTCCCCACGAAGGAGATGTTGTACTCGACTGGATTGTAACAGAAAAATCTGAGATTCTTATCAATGGAGATTTTTTCTAGGTTATAGAGCGAATAGCTTGGATAGCTTCTTATTACCGGATAAAAATAGTTCCACCACTTGATAGTGGTGGAACTGGGCATTATAGAAATTTATTCTTCCTGTATACCCTGTGCGGTTTTAGGTGTGTCAACTATTGCTTCCCTCAGGGATGCCAGTACTCCTGCCAGTCCTGCCAGGTCACCTGGAATAATAAGTTTGGTGGACTGACCGTCACCGATTTTTGTGAGGGTCTCCAGGGATTTCAGGGCCAGGACTTTTTCATCGGCAGCTGCTTCTCGGATCATTACCAGGGAGTCAGCAAAGGCTTTCTGGACATCAAGAATAGCCTGAGCCTCACCTTCGGCCTCCAGTATTCTGGCCTGCCTTTCACCTTCAGCCTCTCTGATATTGGCTTCTTTAACTGCTTCCGCATTCAGAATGGCGGCCTGTTTTTGTCCTTCTGCCTGTAGTATGGCAGCTGTTTTTTGTCCTTCCGCCCGGAGAATTGCTTCTCTTTTTTCTCTTTCTGCCCGCATCTGTTTTTCCATGGCATTTTGTATGTCCTGCGGGGGCAGGATATTCTTGAGTTCGACCCGATTGACTTTAATACCCCACTTATCGGTAGCCTCATCAAGGATAGCCCTGAGCTTGGTATTTACAATGTCTCTGGAGGTGAGGGTCTCGTCGAGTTCCAGATCACCTACAATATTTCTCAGGGTAGTTGCAGTAAGATTCTCTATAGCCAGAATGGGATTGGATATTTCATAAGTGAACTTGAAGGCATCGGTAACCTGGTAATAAACTACAGTATCTATCATCATGGTAACATTATCTTTGGTTATTACCGGTTGGGGCGGAAAATCCACCACCTGTTCCCTTAAATCTACGATGGCGCGGAAACGATCAATAAAGGGAATAATAACGTTTATGCCCTGCTCCGCATTTTTGTGGTATTTACCCAGTCTTTCCACAATACCAACAGTAGCTTGCTTGATTATTTTTATTGCAGAAAAACCTATAGCAATAACAAAGAGTACCAGAATAAAATCTACGAATAGACCCAGGACAACTTCCATTCAAACAACACTCCTTTCAATAAATGACCTTGTGTATTTACAGGGGCTAATCGACGTCTTTTTCCACCAGTAGTTTAACACCATCTATACCTGTAACCAGCACACGTGCACCGCTATCTATTTCCTGATTTGAAGAAGCGGTCCAAACCTCGCCGTTTACTTTAACCTGCCCATATTCCAGAGGATGTATATTGCTCAGGCTAATTCCGTGTTGACCTATTAAGGCCTTGACGTTACTGGCTGTATCCTGAGTCTTAAAGAATTTCAATGCCAGAGGGCGGGTGAAAATAATAAACAGGAGACTAATAAGTGCAAAAACAAGCAATTGGCTTTCCAGGTTCAAAAACAGCCCCACACGAATTGCCACAGCTACTAGAAATGCGGAAATTGCCAGCCATAAAAACCAGAATCCCAGAGTGAATATTTCTATGGCACCACAAATAATAGCAAGCAAAATCCATTGCAATGAAGACATTACCAGACCTCCTCTCTTGTTAAACTAAATATTTTTAAGATGGTGGATAATAATTCATTTGCCTGTTACTGAAAACTTATATTATTATAATACCATAATGTAGTGGATATTCTTTCACCTGTATAGTATTCTGCACCTAGAATAAATGGATAAGGAATATTCTTGGTAATTGTAGTAATATCGCTTTTTATGATGTATAATGTAACAACAAATAAATTTACTCCGATTCATTCCAGCCTAAGACTCAGGTTATGGCGGATGAACGATAGGGTATAAGGGGAAATCCTTATGCCTCCCATTAGGAAAGGAGTTATATTAAGTTTTTCTATTCTATGCTTAATAATACCCTTTTGCGGGTATTTATTTTTTTGAGGAGGTTTGTTAAATGGCAGATGAAAAAGAAGTGGTTAAAAAGTTGCAAGAAATGTTTCCTGGAGGAAAAATAAGTTGTACAGAGGCCCGAAAGGCAGCAGAGGAACTGGGTGTTGAAACCAGGGAAATGGGGGAACTCTGTGATGAGGCCAAGTTAAAGATCTATGGCTGTGAGTTGGGCTGTTTTTAATCAGGACAGGTTGTTTTGGAACAAGTGCCTTCGGGGAGAGTGATTTTATGCTGGACAGATATAACAGAAACATTAACTATTTGCGGATATCCCTGACAGACAGGTGCAATTTGCGTTGCAGGTACTGTATGCCAGAGGAGGGTGTTACAAATCTGGGACACAATAAAATATTGAGTTTGGAAGAAATGGCACGTCTGGTTAAAATAGCGGTTGGAATA
>JAHDSE010000017.1 GCA_018432955.1 Syntrophomonadaceae bacterium | reverse complement strand
CTAAATAAAAGCAATTTATTGACCATCAGTTCAGCTTTGTAGAAATCCCATAAATATAAAAACATTAAAGAAAAAAATCAGTGTAAATCTGTTAAATCCGTGTGCGAGCGTAGCGAGCCCCTGTCTAATAAAACTCCTGCTGCGCATTTTCTGGTAAATGTGTATCTATAGTCCGGCCTGTTTTCGCAGAGCTTCGGCTTTATCTGTTTTTTCCCAGGTAAAGTCTTTATCTTCTCGGCCAAAATGCCCATAGACCGCAGTTTTCTTGTAGATCGGTCTTCTTAAATCCAGATCTCTTATAATCGCGGACGGTCTTAAGTCAAAATTTTGTTTGACCAGTTCCACAATCTTTTCATCTGCTATTTTGTTAGTACCAAAAGTTTCCACTCTTATTGAAAGAGGCTGTGCAACTCCTATAGCATAAGCCAATTGAATTTCACAGCGATCCGCCAGTCCCGCTGCCACCACATTCTTGGCCACATATCTGGCCATATATGAAGCAGAACGATCAACCTTGGTCGGGTCTTTCCCGGAAAATGCTCCTCCTCCGTGACGGGCCATTCCCCCATAGGTATCAACTATTATTTTACGGCCGGTTAAACCACAGTCACCCTGTGGACCGCCTATTACAAAACGTCCGGTAGGATTAATATAGTATTTGGTATTCGCATCAATCATTTCGGCAGGAATAATATCTTTTACAACCTTTTCGATAACATCTTTTTCTATTGTCTGCAAATCAACTTTGGGATGATGCTGGCATGAGACTACAACTGTATCAATTCTAATGGGGAGGCCATCATCATATTCAACCGTAACCTGAGTCTTTCCATCAGGTCTGAGATAAGGCAATATTTCCTTTTTTCGAACCTCAGCTAATCTTTCTGCCATTCGGCTGGCAAGAAAAACAGGCATAGGCATAAGCACATCAGTTTCAGTGCTGGCATAGCCAAACATCATTCCCTGATCCCCGGCACCTATTGCCTGCAATTCCTCTTCAGTCATTTCACCTTTTTTAGCTTCATAAGCTTTGTCCACTCCCATAGCAATATCGCTGGATTGCTCATCCAATGATGTAATCACTGCACAGGTATCACAATCAAATCCATATTTAGCTCTGGTATAACCAATTTCCTGAATTGTATTACGAACCAGACGTGGAATATCTACATAACAATCAGTTGTTATTTCTCCTGCCACCAAAACCAGGCCTGTGGTAACCATGGTTTCCGCCGCTACTCGGGCAAAGGGATCCTGAGAGATGATAGCATCCAATATGGAATCAGAAATCTGATCAGCAACCTTGTCCGGGTGTCCTTCAGTAACCGATTCGGAAGTAAAAAAGCTCTTTGCCATATTTATTCCTCCTTCCCAAATTAACTCTTTATTAACTCTACAACTCTATCTATAATTGCTGCTGCAACATCTTCTTTGCTCATCTTGGGAAGGGACTTAATTTTTCCGTCTCTGCCGATCAAGGTAACAATATTGGTATCACATGCGAACCCTGCCCCTTCCGCAGTAACATCATTGGCAACTATGAAATCAAGGTTCTTTTTGCTTAGCTTTATCCTGGCATTTTCCAGGACATTTTGTGTTTCAGCCGCAAAACCTACCATAATCTGATGAGAACGCTTCATAGTTCCCAGGGTTTTAAGTATATCAGGATTTTCCGCTAATTCCAAAATCATTTTTTCGGAATGACCATCCATTTTTTTGATCTTTTCCTCAGCTATATTTACAATCCGGAAATCGCCAACAGCCGCAGCCCCAATTATTATGTCACAGGATGATTGATAATCCAGCATTACCCTGCACATTTCTTCAGCACCCCAAACAGATTCAAACTTAACCCCTGCAGGCGGTTCAAGGTGAGACTTGCCGCTTACCAGAATAACCTCAGCACCGCGGGCTATTGCCTCCTGGGCAATGCAATAACCCATTTTGCCTGTACCACGGTTAGCGATAAATCGTACCGGGTCTATGTCTTCACAGGTTGTCCCGGCATTAACCATTAAGCGTTTACCGAGCAGGTCCTTTTTGGGAAACAACAATCTGTTAACTTGTGTGTAAATATCATCTATCTCAGGCAATCTTCCCTGCCCGATAACACCACAGGCAAGCAAACCGGAATCCGGGTCCATAAATTTATAGCCATAATCTATCAATTTTTTGATATTATCCTGCACGACACTATTTTTATACATATTGGAATTCATAGCCGGTACTATTAAACAAGGAGCCGTGTTGGCCAAAACTACAGTTGACAAGAAATCGTCGGCAATACCGTGAGCCATTTTAGCAATAAAATTAGCTGTTGCCGGAGCAATTAGCAAGAAATCTATTTGTTCTGCTATCCCAATATGCTGAACCTTCCATTCCTGCGATTCCTGCCACAGATCAGTAAGAACTTCGCGGCCTGATATGGTTTTGAAGGTTAAAGGAGAGACAAATTTTGTCGCTCCTTCTGTCATCATTACAACAACCTCAATATCATCCTTTTTAAGTTTACTAACCAGATCAACAATCTTATAAACGGCAATGCTTCCGGTAACTCCTATTGCCACTGTTTTAGCCATATTAAGCCTCCTTATGGGACAATTTGGGATTGCTTATCTTCATTTTCCCAGTTATTACCTCATCAAGGGCTATAGTAACCATAGTGGAGAGGCGGTAATTTTCATCATTTTTATTCTCTTCCCATAATGTCCTTGCTCTTTTGGCAACAGCAACAACTACAGCATATTTGCTGTCACCTATTCTAATCAAATCTTTGGTCGAAGAAGGTAGCAAGTATATCTCACCTCAATTCCAAATTCTTTACCCGGCATCGTTCTGCAGAAACGATAGACTCCAGCTTTGCAAGTGTATCGTTAATGTCATCATTTATCAGCAGATAATCATAATAATCAATCTGCTTGAGTTCATCTTCACTGGCCGCAAGCCTTGATGATATACTTTCCGCAGAATCCTGAGCTCGTGAAGTCAATCTCATGGCGAGTTCATGAATACTGGGAGGAGCCACAAAAATCAAAACCGCTTCCGGCATCTTTTTCTTTACCTGTAGAGCCCCCTGCACATCAATCTCCAATAAGACATCCTGCCCATGCTCCAAATTACTGGCAACAAAATCTCTGGGAGTACCATACATATTGGAAAATACCCGAGCCCATTCCAATAGTTCCCCCTGGTCAATCTTTTTTTCAAAGCTTTCCTCAGTCACGAAAAAATAATCCCAGCCATCTCTTTCACCTTCCCTGGGTTCACGAGTTGTTACCGAAATTGATGACAAAAGATCATTCATATTTTCCAATAAAGCCTTCTTTAGAGTCCCCTTACCTACCCCTGATGGACCTGATATGACAAATAAAACACCTTTCCTAAGCATGGCACGTCACACTTCCTGTTGTTTATGCTTCTTCGCTGACATCCTTTGAAGCTAATCGATTAGCCACTGTTTCCGGTTGTACAGCAGACAGAATGACATGTGCACTATCTGCTATGATAACTGCTCTGGTTCGGCGACCATAAGTAGCATCTATTAAAACCCCTTTTTCTCTGGCTTCCTGAATAATTCGTTTGATAGGTGCTGACTCAGGACTAACAATTGCTACTATTCTATTAACTGCAACTATGTTTCCAAAACCTATATTAACCAGCTTAATATCCATCTTAGCCCGGTTTGACCGGATTCACCTCCTGCTTACTCAATATTTTGCACTTGTTCCCGTATTTTTTCCAGTTCTGCTTTAGCCTCCACTACTATTCTGTTCATTTCCAGATCATTTGCCTTGGAGGCTATGGTATTTATCTCCCTGAACATCTCTTGCAGAAGAAAATCGCACTTACGCCCTATTAATCCCCCAATGGTCATCAATTCATGCAAATGAGCAACATGGCTTTTTAATCTGACAATCTCTTCGGTAATACTGGACTTATCAGCAAAGATTGCTGCCTCCTGGGTAATCCGTTGTTCATCAATAATCTCCTGAGGCAAGAGCTCAGAAATTCGTTTTCGCAGCCTCCCATAATAGTCTTTGGAGACTATCGGAGCCCGTTTTTCAAGTTTTTCAACCATCGCGAGAATTAATTGATTTCTCTCCAGAATATCGTCAGCTAAGTTTCTGCCTTCTTTGGAGCGCATTTCAATAAGACTATCCATGGCACCATCGAGAGAAGCCTGGACCAGAGCCCACAGCATTTCCTGATCTTCTTCCTGGTCTTCCAGGCTAAAAACCCCTGGCAGCCCAAAAATGTCCATTATTCCAAGATGTGATGAAATATTTAGATTTTCTTCTAATTCCTTCAGGGAATTATGATAAGCCATTGCCAGATCTTTGTCAAGCTTGATATTTCTCTGCGATTCTCCGGTTTTCTCGATATTAATATTGATTTCTATGCGACCCCGGTTTACATATTTTTTTATTTCTTCCCTAATCTTGTCTTCAATTGCACTGTAGCGCCTGGATATCCTTATATGAGAATCAAGAAATCGGTGATTAACCCCCCTGACTTCACATGTGGATTGATATCCGGGAACATTTGATTGACTGCGTCCAAACCCGGTCATACTTCTAACCATTTTTTAAAACGCTACCTTTCCCATTACTTTTTGCATCCTCTCGAATGCTTCCGCTATTCTATCTTTATCAACTGTCAGGGCAATCCTGAAATAACCCTCGCCACAGTCTCCATAACCATTTCCGGGGGTAATTATTACAGCGGCATTTTCCAGAATAAATTCGGCAAATGAAGCCGAGGTATATCCTTTGGGTACCGGCAACCAGAAATAGAAACTTCCCTGGGGAGGACTGGTTTTCCATCCCATTTTTTCAAGGCCGGCCATAGCAGCATCCCTGCGCTCCTGGTACATCTTCTGCATTTCCTGCACACAATCCTGAGGGCCTTTAAGAGCTTCAACAGCCGCGTATTGTATGGCCTGAAAAACCCCGGAGTCAATATTGGACTTAAATCGTCCCAAGACCTCTACAGCCTCTTTGTTTCCGGCTGCCCATCCTATCCGCCAGCCAGTCATATTATAAGTCTTGGATAGAGAATGGAATTCTATGCCCACTTCTCTGGCTCCTTTGGCCTCAAGAAAACTCGGAGGCTTAATGCCATCAAAGGCCAGTTCTGTATATGCAGCATCATGGCAAACCAATATATCGTAGGATTTCGCAAACTCAACCACTTCTTCATAAAATCCTATATCAGCTATAGCTCCGGTAGGATTATTCGGATAATTAATAAACATGAGTTTGGCTTTTCGGGCAATATCACCGGGGATATCCTGCAGAATAGGCAAGTAAGCATTTTCTTCCTTCAAAGGCATCAAATAAGACTTTCCGCCTGCCAGTAGTGTTCCAATCCCATAAACAGGATATCCCGGATCAGGAACCAGGTTAATATCGTCTTTGTCCAGGTAGGCAAAAGAAATATGGGCTATTCCTTCCTTGGAACCCAGAAGTGAAACAACTTCTGTCCTGGCATCCAGTTCTACTCCAAAACGCCAGCGGTACCAGTCAGCGACAGCCTGTCTGTATGACAGCATGCCAACAGAGCTGGGATACTGATGATTGGGACTGTCATAGATAGTTTTTGCCATGGCATCAATAATATAATCAGGAGTAGCTTGATCAGGATCTCCTATCCCCAGATTAATAATGTCTATTCCCTTTTCTTTTGCTTCTTCAATTTTCTTCTCTATCCTCGCAAATAAATATGGCGGCAAATTCTGCATAGCCGTGTTTTCCTTCATAAAAAAAGCCCCTCCTTTATTGTCGCTTATTAATGACTGCGTTTTATCAGATAAAAGCCAGTCCCGTTTTCCTTGCCTGGCAAAAGCAGATATTATCATTTGTTTATTTGAAATTAATACTGGATATCAATTTTACCGATAAAAACTGTGGCTGCCGGGCCAGTCATAAACACATGATTAGTATCGCTGTCCCACTCGACGAACAAATCACCACCCAGTAAATGGATAACCGACTGGCGTTCACTCTTATTATTCAATACCGAAGCTACCAGGCTTGCACATGCTCCTGTTCCACATGCCAGAGTAACCCCTGCTCCCCTTTCCCAAACCCGCATTATCAGCTCGTTTTTACCCAGTACTTCAACAAATTCCACATTGGTTTTGGCAGGAAAAATCCTATGCTTTTCTATTTCCGCTCCCCATTCTTCTACAGGTATCTGTTCTACCTTATCAACAAATATTACGCAATGAGGATTCCCCATGGACACGGCAGTAAATTCAAAATCTTGACCTGCTGCACTAAGAGCAGCAGTATTATTGTTATCAGCTGTCTCCACGGGTATTTTTTCAGTTTCTAATACCGGTTCCCCCATGTCCACTCTGATGGACTCCACAAGACCATTATTGATAATTATTTCGGGATGTCTGGGGCCAGCCAGAGTTCTAACAGATATTTGGGTGTCGGTTACCAGTTTCTTTTCCCATGCGTTTTTGGCTACACAGCGTATAGCATTACCGCACATTTCCGGTTCTGAGCCGTCAGGATTAAAGATTCTCATAAAAATATCACATTCACTATCTCTTCCACTTATTACAAGTCCATCAGCACCAATACCAAAATTTCTATCACATAAAGCAGCAGCAAAAGGCTGAAATCTATCTGCTTCTTCCCATGCCTGAGCTTCGATAAGGATAAAATCATTTCCCAATCCATGCATTTTGCTAAACTCCATACGGTTCTCCCTCCTTGTTCTCTCTAATAAATCCCTGCTTAGACATTAATTTTAACATATTCCCCGGGTGATACAATAATTCTCTGCCAGGTATACAGGATATATTGCCCAAAAAACTTGAACCCGGTAAGAGAGAGGATAATCAACCAGCTCCACCATTCCAGGGAAACGGTATTAAATATCTCCTTTAATGAAGGAATATATAAAACTGATAACTGCATCAACACAGAGCAGAGAACAGCAGCAAGCAGATATTTGTTTCCTGAAAAGCCCAATTCAAATGGAGAATACTTTTCTGAACGGCACTCAAAGACATAGAACAATTGGGCAAAAACCAGGGTAGTAAATGCCATGGTACGTGCCAGATCGAGTTCATTTATTCCTTGATAGCGGCAGTATATCATTCCGATACTAAAGCTCAGCAAAGTAATTATAGAAATAAACACCCCTCGTTTACAGATAATCCAACCCAGTTTTCGGGCAAAAATCCCTTCAGTCCTGGAACGGGGCTTTTGCTTCATTATCTCCGCTTCTGCCGGTTCGAGCCCCAGAGCCATTGCCGGCAGGCCATCAGTAACCAGATTAATCCACAAAATCTGTATAGGAAGCAAAGGTAATGGCATACCCAATAATGATGCCAGAAACATAACCAGTACTTCACCTATATTGCATCCGAGTAAATACCTGATAAATTTGCGAATATTATCATAGATTGCTCTTCCTTCATGGACGGCTGAGACAATAGTGGAAAAATCATCATCAGCCAGTATCATCGATGAAGCTTCGCGGGTTACCTGGGTTCCGCTAATCCCCATGGAAATACCGATATCAGCAGCCTTTACCGCAGGCGCATCATTAACTCCATCTCCAGTCATAGCTACTACATGGTCTTTAGCTTTTAAAACCTTAACGATTCTGTTTTTATGTTCTGGCGATACCCTGGCAAAAACCCTGCTCTCAAGAGCTTTCTTATAGAGTTTGCTGTCCGTTAAACGATCAATCTCCCTGCCATTTATTACTTCATCACTGGAGCTAATACCCAGTTCCAGAGCTATAGCAGCAGCTGTAACTGGATGATCTCCGGTTATCATAATGGGTATTACTCCAGCATTTATACATTTTTCAACCGAATCGGCCACCCCTTTTTTCGGAGGGTCCATCATAGCGCATATACCTATTAGTATCAATTCACTTTCCAGTTTCTTATCACTTAAACCAAGCAAGCTATTGCTTTTATTACTGTCCAGTTTTTTATAGGCAAAACCCAATACCCTGAATGCCTCTCCGGCCCATTGTTCCTGTAAATGAAGCAGCTTTTTCCTGTCCCCGGCACTTAATTTTACTACCCTTTTATTCTTCAGAGCCTTTGTGCAGGAAAGGCTTAATATGTCAAGAGCCCCTTTACATAAGAGCCAGTTCTCTCCATCTATTTCAACTATAGTGCTCATTTTCTTTCGTTCCGAATCAAAAGGTATTTCCCTGATTTTCCGGTATCTTTTATGCAGACCAGCCTTTTTGGCCATAATCAAGAGTGCTGCTTCAGTAGGGTCTCCGTGAACAACATAGTTCCCTTTCTCTTTTTCAATCCTGGAATTATTACAGTTGACAGCGGTTTCCATTATTAAACGAAGTCCCATGTCTGCCAATGGGTTGATTTTTTTCTGTTCTGCATGGAATTCTCCATATTCCTGATATCCATCACCATCCACTTCTACCTCATAATCAAAAGTAGCCAGCTTTTTTACTGTCATTCTGTTCTGAGTAAGAGTACCTGTTTTATCGGAACAAATTATTGTAGTACATCCCAGGGTCTCAACTGCCGGCAATTTTCTTATAATGGCATTTCGTTTGGCCATCCTTTGGACTCCCAAGGCCAAAACAACCGTCACTATTGCCGGAAGGCCTTCAGGTATAGCTGCCACTGCCAGGCTGATACCTGCCAGCAACATGGTCATAATATCTTCCCCTCTGTATATACCCAGAATTGTAACCACAGTACACACAAACAGACAGATTACTATGAGCACCTTTCCCAGTTGGTCAAGTTTTGCTTGCAATGGAGTTAGAGAATGCTCAGTGCTTTTCATCATATCAGCAATATTTCCCATTACTGTTTGCATTCCAGTTGCTACAACCACTGCTGCAGCTCTTCCCCTGCTTACAGCCGTTCCCATAAAAACCAGGTTCCTTTGCTCCGCTAATGGAGTATCTTTTGGCAGAACAGTTTCCGAAGCTTTTTCCACCGGAACTGATTCACCGGTAAGTGCAGACTCGTCAACAAGCAAACTATAGCTTTCTATTAATCTCAGGTCTGCCGGTACTTTGTCACCCGCCTCAATAAATACAATGTCCCCAGGAACCAGTTCATCTGCGAGTATTTTTATTTTCCTGCCTTCCCTCAGAACATATGCATAAGGTGCTGCCAGTTTTTTGATTTCCTCCAGGGATCTCTCCGCCCGGTATTCCTGAATGAATCCCAGAATGGCATTTATTATGACAATAGCCATTATGGTAACAGCATCAGCCATAGCCCCTATCATGCCGGATACAGCTGTTGCTCCTAATAGAACAAGTACCATAGTATCTGTAAACTGCCTGAGCAAAATTACTAATGGATTATTCTCTGTATGTTCTTCAAGGCGATTATTGTATAGCCGCTGACGCTGCTTGACTTCCCATGTATTTAAACCATTTGTACTATTGCTTTTGACTTCTTCCAGAGTCTCCTGTACAGACTTTTGACACCATGCAGTACTACTCATATTTTTGCCTCCGCTGACCTTTTTGACAATTCTTATTCAATAGGAGGAAATAAAAGAACAAAACACAGTCAAAAGCCTATCCCAGAGCCAAAAAAAAAATGAAATTTATTATGCTAAGCAAAGCCGGGCTAAAACAGCTAATTGACCTCATGACTACAAGCTGTTAAAATCCTGAAATAGTGGAAGTGATAGAGTTTTTTAAGATTATTAAGGAGTACCGAATGGATTATTCAAAGCAATTAGGAGAAGGAAGCATTGGCAGGCTTCTGTTAAAATTTTCCGTACCTGCTATAGTAGGAATGACAGTAAATGCTTTATACAATATTGTGGACCGGATTTTCGTGGGCCGGGGGATTGGTTCTCTGGCTATTGCCGGTACCACTATT
>JAHDSE010000129.1 GCA_018432955.1 Syntrophomonadaceae bacterium | reverse complement strand
GTCTTACCAGATTCCAAGTACGCCTGTACTACCTTATACTTAAAATCCACACTGTACCTTTTTTGCTTTTTCTCCATTTTATGACCTCCTATTTTTTGTATTTGGAGGTCAACTTATTTTTCCGGCTCCCTTTGTTGTATTGAGTTTATCAAAAGGACAACTATCAGTATGAGAGAACAGAAAAAAACGCTATAAAAACTGCCCTGCTCCAATATCACGAGGTCATCAAAGAGGTCTTGGACTATGCCGTGGAGCTTGAGCTGATCCGGGACAATCCGGCCGACCAAGTAAACCCGATCACCGGCGAGGTGCGGATACTGTTTACCGACTTCCTGCTGGAATGGCTGGAGATGACCAAGCACAATGTGGAAATGACCACCTACGCCTCTTACGCTATGTGCATCAAGAGCTGCATTATTCCTTACTTTAAGGAATTCAGGCTGACATTAAAGGAAGTGACGCCCAAGCACATCCAGGACTATTATCAGTACGAGCTGAACGAGAAAGGCTTGAGCGCCTGCACGGTGATCCACCGCCACGCCAACATTCGCAAGGCGTTGCAGTACGCTTTCAAGGTGGGCCTGATCGCCTTTAACCCCGCCGACCGGATCGAGCGGCCCAAAACCACAAAATTCGTGGGCAGCATTTACGATGCCAACGAATTGGAAGCCTTGTTTGCCGTCGTGAAAAACAAGCCGATAGAGCTGGCCGTTATCTTAGGCGCATTTTACGGGTTGCGCCGCAGTGAAATCGTCGGGCTGAAATGGGATGCGATTGACTTCAAAAGAAAGACGCTGACCATCAAGCACACCGTAACCGAGGTAAGGGTGGACGGAAAAGCCATCATCGTGGAAAAGGACCGCACCAAAACCAAGTCCAGCCACCGCACCCTGCCGCTGGTAGAGCCCTTTGAAAAGCTTCTCCGGCGTCTGAAGGCGGAGCAGGAGCGCAATCAAAAAGTATCCGGAAAAGCCTATTGCCGGGAGTATCTTGGCTACATTTACGTGAACGAGCTGGGAGAACGGGTCAAGCCGGGCTATATCACCCAGAATTTCGCACTCACGCTGAAAAATCACGGCTTAAAAAAAATTCGTTTTCACGATACCCGCCATAGCTGCGCCAGTCTGTTGTACGCCAACGGTGTCAGCCTGAAGGAGATCCAGGAGTGGTTGGGACACAGTGATATTTCTACCACCTCGAACATTTACACCCACCTGGATTTCAGTTCCAAGGTCGCTTCGGCCAACGCCATCATTGGCGTATATCCCTCCTGACATCCCTCCAAAGCGGGCGGAATGCCAGGTAAATAGGGAGATGAGAGCATTGCAAATATGCGCTAAAATGGTTCATGTGACGGTATACCGGGCGACAAACAGAAGGTGCCGCCGGAAAAGAAAAAGCCCTCAAATCCGCTTGTATCGCAGCTTTAAGAGCATTGACTTCTGGTGCCGATGGCCGGAGTCGAACCGGCATGGAGGTTATCCGCCGCATTTTGAGTGCGGTGCGTCTGCCAATTCCGCCACATCGGCAAGTTTATTTCAATTTCCCTCTCCATCATCCGACTTCGGAATTTGGAGGGATATGGTGGAGGGATATTAAAAACCATAGAAGCTATTCAATTATCAAGAACCCAGCAACCACGCGGGTTCGGGAGCCGCCAACCGGTCGAAAAGGGGCTTTCACGCACTAGATTTTGAGTCGCGCTCGTCTGCCAATTCCGACACTCTGGCACGAAAGTCTGAGATTTTTAACGCAAACTTAATTATAATTGCCAGGTAAAGTCTTGTCAAGGAGACAGGCAAACACTTAATATGAATAAGAAACAAGAATCTTCTTTATCTGAACCCATAACTTACATAGGATACCATAACAAGGCATTCAGTGATTTGAAGGATTTAGACGAAAAATGGCGAATCCCTATTGTATTGGTTATTAGGAAGAATAATTATATTTTATATTATTTCAGAAAATTACTATTCTATTTGATACATACAAATCTTAATAAAGTTCTGGATATAATTAGAGATTATTGCAGGGGAGAAATATTGATGAATTCGGAACAGGAATTGATAAATAGAAGCCTGCAGGGAGAAACCCAGGCTTTTGAAGAACTGGTTTTACAATATCAGGATAAGGTTTATGCTCTGGCATACAGGTATATGGGAAATGAAGAGGATGCCTATGATATGTCCCAGGAAGCATTTATTAAGGCGTACCGTTCTTTGCGTTCTTTCAAAGGCAACTCCAGTTTCGGTACCTGGATATATAGAGTGGCGACTAACGTTTGCTTGGATGAGTTGAGAAAAAGGAAAAGAAGAATCGTCCCCTTGCCGCTGGATGAGCCTCTGGCTACGCAGGAAGGTGATGGGGTTGATAAAGAAATTGCAGATCCGTCTCCCACCATGGACATACTCTACGAGCAAAAAGAGTTTTCCCAATACATACAAAACCTTTTAGACCAGTTGAAACCCGATCATAAAACCGTGATAGTATTGCGGGATCTAATGGATTTAAGTTATGAAGAGATTGCTTCGGTATTGGACTGTTCTATTGGAACGGTCAAATCCAGGCTTAGCAGGGCCAGAATGGTCTTCAAAAAAACATTTAACCGCCAGGGAACTTTTACCTTAGGAGCCACGTCTAAAAAAAGCAAGGAGAAATAGCCGATGAGGTGTGAGCAAATAAGGGGTTTGTTGTCTCCTTATATTGACAATATGACAAATAAAAGAGAAAAGGAAGCTGTAGAAGCCCACATTGTGGAATGTGTGGAATGCCGCAAAGAGCTGGAAGAACTACAGGCATTTTGTGCTGCACTTAAAAAGCTTGATTCTCCGGTTATTCCAGGTGATTTTTCTCAGGAGCTGCATAAGCGACTCTTAGAGGAGAAAAGCAGAGTATTTGCTGTCAAAAATTTAAAAAAGCCTAGAAAAACCGGATGGATTGCTGCTGGAGTTGCTGGTATTGCACTGGTAACTGGTATTTATGCCAGCAGTTTATTGCCGCCTCTGGGCAAGGTTGCAATTTTTCAGGATAAGGAAAAGGGAGAGCCAAAAAAGCCCTCTATGGCAGTTGAAGATATTCTGGAGCGTATTGAGGGACTAAATGATGATAATGAAATACCAATAGAGGAGCCTGTTGGTATTGCTGAAAAGGAGAATGTTGGAGCTCCGATTTCCGGCAAGAAGAATGCAGCCCCAGAAACTGCGGAAAAAGGGAATGATGAAGTAGTATCCGAAGATGTTCCCGAACCGGAGCTGCTTGTGTCTGATGTTGATGAATACTCTGCCGCTGATGTATATTTGGTCTGGGTGAAGGTGAATGATATTGAAGATTCTTTAGCCAGGCTAATTGAGATAGCTGATAACCACAAAGCTGAATACAGTCTGATACCTGATGCGGCTAAAGCAAATGCTTCCTCAGATATTAAGAGCAAGGAACTGGTTTTGAAGCTGGACGGCAGCAATCTGGAAGCAGTATTAAATGAATTGCGCAATATAGGGGAAATCAGCGAGCCTGAATATGATGAAATAGTTTTAAGTGAGCAGCTTGCTGAGGCTAATCAAAATATCAGTTTCCTGAAACAGCAATTGGAAGCTATCAATTCCGATGAAGAGATTTCTGAGGAGGAGCAGGCAAGATGCAAGGAACTGGAAAGTGAATTAAGGATTTGGCAGGAGAAGAAAGCAGTATTGGAAAAAGATGCCGATACTGTTACGCTAAAAGTATATCTGGTTGAGGAAGTTGCAGCACAATAGAGATATAGGAATTGTAATATAAGCAAATAAAACAGGGGAAGTTTATTCCCCTGTTTCTATTTGCTTATATCGAGAGTTTTGCACAAAGGACTTGGTACAGGCTTTTCTGTATTCAGCCTATGAGTGATATAATAAATAGATGATGGCTGGAATAATTAATAATACAGTCCCCGGATGACTGAGAAAAGGATGGTTTGTGATGCCTGAAAACAAGTTTATGCTAATAGATGGCAACAGTCTCTTGTTTCGTGCCTTTTATGCATTACCCCTTTTGCGCAATAGTGAAGGGGTTTTCACCAATGGGGTGTATGGATTTATAACCATGTTAAAAAGGGTTATGGCTGAACAGCAGCCCAGCCATATACTAGTGGCCTTTGACAAAGACCGGAAGACATTTCGCAGTGATATCTACAGCGATTACAAGGCAAACCGCCAGGCTCCACCGGATGAGATCAGGGGACAGTTTCAACTGTTGCGTGAAGTTCTGGAGGCTATGAAGATTGACTATTTGGAGCAAGAAGGTTATGAAGCAGATGATATTATCGGGACTTTAAGTAAAATGGCGGAAGAGGAAGGGATAGAATGTGTTATTGTAACCGGTGATGGCGATGCTCTGCAACTCGTGTCAGATAAGGTTACTGTTTTGATGACTAAAAAAGGCATCAGCGAGATGGAAATCTTTGACACCCAAAAAGTCATGGAAAAATGGGAAGTTGAGCCGGCCAGAATGATAGAGATAAAGGCATTGATGGGAGATTCGTCGGATAATATTCCCGGAGTACCGGGGGTGGGTCCCAAAACGGCGATAAAACTTATTAAAGAATTTCTTTGTCTGGAAGGACTTTATGATAAACTCTCTGAAATCAAGGGCAAGAAATTGCTGGAAAGATTGACTGAAAACAAGGCCCAGGCTTTTTTGAGCCGCCAGTTGGCTACTATTGTGAGAGACATGGATATAAAGGAGAGCATATATGATTTTAGCTTGAAAGAAGCTGACCTTGATGCCCTGTTGCAGATCTACCGGCGCCTGGAATTTAAAAATTTTATTGAGTCCATGCAAAGCGAAAGCCCTGCAAAAAACGCCGGGAACGAGGGAAATACCTGTGCAGAACCTGCTGTACAGGTGCTGGATACGAAAGAGAGCACAGCTGAATTTGTATCCGGCATTGGCAGTACAGACAGTGTATCTGTATATATTGAAGCAGATTATCACCATCCTATGTGGGCAAAAATACAGGGTATATACCTGGATGTGAATGGAAGAGTATACCATCTTCCTATTGGGGAAGAAACGGCAAGACTGGAATGGATGCGAACCCTTTTTGAATCTGATTATATACCCAAATACCTCCACAACTCCAAATATGCTCAGGTGATTTTGAAGAGATACGGAATAGAGCTGCAGGGAGTAAGCGGTGATACTATGCTCCTGGCTTATGTCAATGATCCGGCTTTCGACGGGGAAGACCTGAGTGATACCATATACAAGTACCTTAATATTACTGCAGGAAAAAAGCATCCGGCTGTGCTGGTCAACAGAATAAGGGAATTGTACTCCTGCTTGCGCGAAAAGCTTTCTGCGGAACAGCAATCACTGTTTTTAGAGGTGGAAATGCCGCTCTCGGATGTACTGGCTCAGATGGAGTTCTGTGGACTTAAGCTGGAGCGCAATACCCTGATGAGTATTTCTGCAGAGCTGGCTGGTGGTTTGAAAGTAAATGAAAGCCGCATATATGAACTGGCGGGTGAGCATTTCAATATTAATTCCCCCAAGCAACTGGGAAAGGTGCTATTTGAGAACCTGGGTTTAAGGGTTGTTAAGAAAACCAAAACCGGTTATTCAACTGGCGCTGAGGTTCTGGAGGAACTCAGCAATGAACACGAGATAATACCGCATATTCTTAATTACCGGCAACTGACCAAGCTCAAATCTACTTATGCTGATGCTCTGCAGGGCATGATACACCCTGAAACCGGAAGGGTGCACAGCATTTTTAAACAGGCTCAGACTGCTACCGGCAGGCTTTCCAGTGTAGAACCCAATTTGCAGAACATTCCCATAAGAATGGAAGAAGGCAGAAAAATTCGCCGGGCTTTCATCGTAGAAAGCCGGGATTGGATGATGCTTTCTGCAGATTACTCACAGATTGACCTGCGCTCCCTGGCTCATATCAGTAACGACCAGGTGCTTATTGATACTTTTAAAAAGGGGATAGATGTGCATACCCGTACTGCTGCTGAGATATTTAAGGTCCCTCTGGAGGGTGTGGATGAAGATTTGCGCAGGAGAGCCAAGGCTGTAAACTTCGGTATTATTTATGGTATCAGCGACTTTGGACTTTCCCGGGATACGGGGGTCAGTCGCCAAGAAGCCCGAAAGTATATTGATAATTACCTGGACAGCTACCCGGGAGTTCGCCGCTATATGCAGGATATAGTGGAATTCGGCCGGCAAAATGGATATGTGGAGACTATTCTGAAACGCCGGCGCTACCTGCCGGATCTGAATGCCAAAAACAAAATGCTGCAGTCCTTTGCCCGGAGAATGGCACTCAATACACCGGTTCAGGGTAGTTCTGCCGACATAATTAAGCTGGCTATGATCAGAGTACATGAAGAAATCAAATCCAGGTCTTTGAGAGCCCGGCTTCTACTGCAGGTTCATGATGATTTACTGTTGGAAGTCCCTGAGAATGAATTTGAGGAAGTAATGGAAATTGTCAAATATTCCATGGAGAATGCTTATGAGCTGAGGGTACCGCTGCTGGTTAGTTTGAAATCCGGACCGAACTGGTATGAAATGCAGGAAATAAAGGCTTGAAACGACAGGGTGTTTTATTAAGGGGTATATTATTCAAAAGACAGGAAGGCCGGGGAGGACAGATAGGATGCCGGAACTACCGGAAGTAGAAACCATTAAGAATTCATTGCAAGCCAATGTAGGAGCCAGGATAAAATACATAGAAATCAAGCGCAGCGATATTCTCAAGCTTAGAGCTTTTGAATTGAAAGAGATTCACGGAAAGAGTCTGTCCAGCATTAGCCGCAAGGGGAAATTCCTGGTTTTAAAGATGGCGGATAAGCTGAATATAGCCTTGCATATGGGTATGAGCGGCAGGTTTTTCATCAAAGAAGAAAACGATGAGATTACGGAAAAGCATGTTCATATGATTGTTTATCTGGATAATGGCAGGAAGCTGCTATACCAGGATCCGCGCCGTTTTGGAGGAGTTTTTCTGCTCAGAGATACAGAAGAGTTTTTTTCCCGCTTGGGAGTTGAGCCCCTCTCCAGGGATTTTAATCCCAGGTATCTGGAGAAAATAAGCAAGAATAGGAAAATAGCCATAAAATCATTAATTCTGAAACAGGAGCTGATCTGTGGAATTGGCAACATATATGCTGATGAAGCATTATTTGAGGCAGGTGTTCGGCCTGACCGTCCAGCAGGCTCTCTTAAGATTGATGAATTCAAAGCATTGTCCCGTGCAATAAAAAAGGTATTGAAAAAAGGAATAAAGTACCGTGGCACTACTTTTCGTGATTATCGGGACGGCTTTAATCAGGAGGGAAATTTTCAAAAACATCTGCAAGTCTATGGCAAGACCGGTGAAAAATGTCCATGCTGCAAAGCTCCCCTATCGCGGCAAATAATAGGAGGACGCAGCAGTCATTATTGCGGGAGATGCCAGACCTGACAGTTATTAGTTGAACTGTGAATACTTAAAAAATCACATTTTAATACTCCTATCCATATTGTAGATATATAGCTGTTAAGTATTAATACCACTATAATTTAAGGATGGGAGTGGCTCTCATGGAGTTCTTGGGCACGTTCTTGTTTGCTCTCGCAGTCAGTGCAGATGGATTTATGGCAGGAATAGCCTATGGGGTAAAGAGAATAAGCATCCCCTTGAGTTCTTTGCTGGTAATAGCTGTTGCTTCTTCTCTGGCGGTAAGCATATCAATGATTTGTGGAAGCGGACTGGCGTCTGCCCTTCCTGATGACTGGGCCTCCAATACCGGGGCTCTTATACTGATAATAATGGGAGGATTTTTCCTCCTTCAGGCCTGCCGGCAAAAGGTCGATACCCTGCAAAGCGGCGGAGAAGACACGCTTTTGAGTTTTAATATCAAGCCTATGGGTATAATAATACAGATATTGAAAGAACCGTCTGCAGCTGATTTCGATTGTTCAGGTGAAATAAATGCCGGGGAAGCGTTTTTCCTCGGATTTGCCCTGGCAGTTGATGCTTTGGGAGCAGGAATAGGATTAGCTCTGGCAGGTTTTAATATTTTTTTCACAGCCATAAGTGTAGGTGTGTTAAAATTTATATTAATAAGTTCCGGGATTTATTTGGGAAATATTTTACCCACTCAAAGGCTCAAGGGTTTTGTTTCATTGGTTCCGGGAATTATTTTTATTGGTTTAGGGATTGTTGAATTTATTTGAAGTTGGTGATTTAGTAATGAAAGTAATTGGTTTAACAGGTGGTATTGCAAGCGGTAAAAGTACTGTATCCAAAGCACTGGAAAAGCTGGGCGCAGTGAGAATCGACACTGATCAGCTGGCACATCAGGCTATAGAACCGGACAAACCTGCCTGGGAGGATATAGTAGAGACCTATGGACAGGGAGTCTTAAATGTTGACCGGACTATTAACCGCAGAAAACTGGGGGAAATTGTTTTTGATAACCCGGTCATGTTGATAAAACTTAACCATATAACCCATAAGCGAATTAAAGAAAGTATTAATGAAAGCCTGCACAACGCCAGAGTAAACCATCCAGATGCTATTGTTATCCTGGAAGTGCCTCTTTTATATGAAACCAATCTCGATAAAATCTGTGATGAAGTCTGGGTGGTTTACGTTGAAAGGGAAACTCAAATCAGGCGATTGATGGAAAAAGAAGGCTTTAATCGCGAAAATGCGGTAAAGCGTATTGATTCCCAGATGCTATTGGAAGAAAAGGTCAGGCGGGCTGATTTGGTAATTGACAATAATGGCGAAATAGAGGAAACAATAGCGACTGCTACCAAGTATTACAATGATATTATCCAAAAAGCATAAATAATATTAATAAGCAGAGAATATGATCCGGGGGTTGTTTTCTTGACATGGACTTATAAAAAGCGCTTTTCCATAATGTTGTGGATAGCTATTCTGGTTTTTCTTGTCATTATTCTCACTTTCCCCAAGTGGATTAGCATGTTTTATCCCAGGCCGCACTATGACTTGGTAATGGAATATTCTGCCGAGCACAGTATCGATCCCTATCTGGTTTTTTCCATAATCCGGGCAGAAAGCAAGTATCAAGCTCAGGCTGAATCGTCTGCAGGTGCCAGGGGGCTTATGCAGATAATGCCTGAGACAGCCTGGTGGATAGCTGAACAGCAGGGGATAACAGAATTCGATACTGAGGAATTGATGGATCCGGAGCTTAACATTTCCTTTGGATGCTGGTACATAGCTAATCTTCAAAGAGAATTTGACGGTCAAATTCCTTTGGTAGTAGCGGCATATAATGCCGGCCGGGGAAAAGTCAGAGAATGGGTAATCGAGCAGCAGTGGGATGGCAATACTGAAAAATTAGACAATATACCCTTTGAAGAAACCAGACAATATGTTAGCAATGTGCTGAAAAATTATGAAGCTTATCAAGCTATCTACAGGTAACAGGCTATTCTTATAAAAATAATTATTCTTTTCTGCAATAATTTCACCTTGGAATCCATCTTAATCAGGTATTGACTCTATGCCTATTTATGTTAATATAAGTAAAAAAAGTAATATTATTGGTGCTTGTCTAATATAATGTCCCCAAGACTAACTACGTAAAGGGGATATCAGCATGTATCTGAATTTAAGGAGAGTTGCTCTCTTGGGGTCAATTGCAGGCCTCTTATTACTAATCGTGGGGATGATATATACTCACCGGCTGACAAGTTATACGGCCAAATTGGATCCCCGCCCTTTTAATGCGGGGATAGTTGGCAAGCTGGAATCATTGGATCCGGCCGTGCTTTCTGGGCATCAGGAACAGCTTGTTGCCTCAGCAATATATGAAGGTCTCGTTTATTACGATGAAAACAGCGGAAGTCTGAAACCAGCCATTGCCAAAAGCTGGAAATATTCTGCAGATGGCAAAAGCCTGACTATATACCTTAGAAACGATGTCAAGTTTCACAACGGGAAAAAGCTGACTGCTCACGATGTCAAGGGCTCGTGGGAGAGAAACTTTGCTTCCAGTAAGGAATGGTCAAATATAAGTCTATTCTTAACCATTCTTGGAAGCAATGAAATGCTCGAAGGAAAGGCTCAGGATATTTCCGGTATAGATATTATCGATAACCGAACCATTAAGATTAGTTTTACTGAAGCCAATTCAGCCTTTCTCTATATGCTGGCAAATCCGATATTCTGGATAGCCGATGGTGATGACCAGGTTGATTTTCCGCCCGGAACAGGCCCATATATACTAAAGCAAAAGCAGGACAAGAATATTGTCTTATTAAGAAATGAAAAGTATTATCGCGGCCTGCCCTGTCTTAGCTCGATAAATATTAGCATCTTCGAAGATCCTGAACAGGCTTTTGGCGAATACAAGGCCGGGAAGTTGGATTATCTTGATTCTATACCCCTAAAAGAGATTAAAAATCTGAAAAATGACAGTCAATATAAGAAGCTCTTAATAGAGAAGGCTTTGATGGAAACCTATTCAATAGGATTTAATATCAACAAGGAACCCTTTGCGGGCAATTATCTCCTGCGCAGGGCATTAAATTATGCTATTGACCGTGAGGTGATCATTGATAGTGTCCTGGGAGGTTCCTATCGCTCTGCCAGGGCAGTGATACCGGCAGGAATAAACGGCTATAGAAAGGAAGCCTTCGGTTACAGTTACAACCTGGAAAAGGCCAAACAACTCCTGGAAGAAGCAGGATATCCTATGGGTGAATGTCTGAAACCCATAGTATTGTCCTATAATAATGATGATGGACATCAATTGATTGCTGAATCAATAGCCCAGCAATTGGGGCAAATTGGGATAGAGGTACAGATTCAGCCTATGGAATGGGACTACTATATAAAACAATTGAGCAAGTTGGATATGGTATGCTTTAAGATTGGCTGGAAAGCAGACTATCCAGATGCAGATAGTTTTCTTTATGCTATGTATCATAGTTCCAAACAGGGAGTCAGTAATTTTACCGGTTACCACAATCCACAGGTGGATAAAATACTGGATGCCTCACGAGCCGAAACTAAAAGTCTGCAGGAAAGAATAAAACTCCTTAAGCGGGCAGAGGAGATAATAATTGATGATGCCCCCTGCCTGTGGCTGTTTCAGAAAAAATCAGCAGTTCTCTTAAGTGAGAGTGTAAATTCGCTCACCATTAATAATATGGGAATGATAGACTGGTTTAGCGTGGAATTGCTCAAATCTTCAACAGAGGAAAACAATGATTCACCGGATGCCCGTAAGGTGTAAATATTGTGCCATAAAATTTGGCCAAGGAAATACCTGTCAATCATTCAGCCCTGGCAATATAGCCAGGGCTGAATGATTGACAGCAGTCGGAAAACTGTTGTATAATAGCTTTCGTTGGGATAGGCTGTGGTTCAAATGCCCCGGCCCAGAATTCCCAAAATGTGTCGGAGTGGTGGAACGGGCAGACACGTACGTTTGAGGGGCGTATGCCGAAAGGTGTGCGGGTTCAAGTCCCGCCTCCGACACCATTAAAACTACCATCTATCGATAAAAAAAATTTATCGGTGGGTGGTTTTTGTTTTTTCGGGGACACAAGGAGACACAAGGGGACACAAGGGGACGGTTCTCTTGTGCTAAAATAGAAGGCATGGTAGAATCACAGAAATTAGAAAAAGGACGTGAGTGAATGCCCAGAAAGCCAAGAGAGAAAAGTGAAACAGGAATCTACCATGTTATAGTACGGGGGATCGGACAGCAAGATATCTTTCACGAAAGAGACGATTTTCATAGGTACTTGGAAACTGTAAAAAAGATATCTTTGGAAAGCGGGGTAAGCGTACTAGGATATTGCTTGATGACGAATCATGTACATCTGTTGTTAAGAGAGAACGATGACGATATATCAGTGTTTATGAAACGGTTGGGTGTAAGTTATGCCTACTGGTACAACTGGAAATATGAAAGAGTAGGACATGTGTTTCAAGATCGGTTTAAGAGTGAATGTGTAGAGGATGACGTATACCTACTAACAGTCATTCGCTATATTCACCTAAATCCCATCAAAGCATCCATAGTTAACAAGCCGGAGGAATATGAATGGAGCAGTTGCGCAGCTTATTATAAAGCGGATCGAAACAGTATCACATTTCCTGATACCACAACAATCTTAGGCATTATACAAAAGGAAAAGAAAAAAGCGGTTGAAGAATTTAAAATATTTACGGAAGAGGATAACAAAGACTGCTGCCTGGATTGCGAGGAACCCAAACGAATCACTGAAAGCGAAGCATATGAAATAATTAAGAAAATACTTAAAGACAAATCGATAACGCAATTACAGTCAATGGACCAGGATACAAGAAATAGAATATTGAGTAATTTAAGAAATCACGGATTAAGCTTGCGACAAATATCCAGGATAACGGGCTTACCTTTCCACATGGGAGTGTAAATCCTTTTGTGTAAATGGAATAATCCGCCATTTATTTGGTAATACTAAAAATACTCTTCTTTATGTGGAGGATAGGGCTCCGGTGGAGACCGACCCGAGCGCCACATAAGGGTCTGCTTATACGGATGAG
>JAHDSE010000144.1 GCA_018432955.1 Syntrophomonadaceae bacterium | reverse complement strand
ATATAGATAAAGCAGAAATCTCAAGTAATTACATCGTAACACCTGCAATTGACACTGAAACCTGGACAGTTGACGAGGAAATGGGTATTCGTACAATTTATGATACGATCAGACAGGGAGAGACAAACCTGCATGAAAAAAAGTGTAAGTAGCGGCCTGACCCTTCTGGTCATTGATCTTAACTGGGGAGATTCGACTGATTCACTCCGGCTTAAGGTGTATACTCCGAGTGGCGCATTGCTAGGTACATACTATGATAGTGCAGACGGCATAACTGACGGCAGGATTCATCTCTATATACAAAATCCAAATGGAATTGAAGCAGGAACCTGGAAGTATGAAGTATATGGGTACAGAGTGACCGGAACAGAAGATTATACGATATAAATTTATAAACTGAGTTAATCAAGTTATGAGCCAGTATGTGGAAAAAGATCTTACTTTTTATTCTTGTCCTGAATGCCGTCGCAGATACGGTGAGTGCAGATACCGGAGGATATATTGTTGGTCCCTGCCCACCTGAAGAAGAGCTAGAAAAATTGGGTGATGCTATTGATATGAGTGGGGCGGACAGGACTCTTACTTTCTGGGAGTTTCCACTATCATTCAAAATAGCTTACATAATAGGATACCTGGCCATTTTTGTTTCTGTTTTTAAAATGGCTCCGGTAATCCTTGGCCAGATGAGAAATCTAAATAAACGTAATAAGAGAAAGAAAATTATCGATTATGTACTGAAGAAGCCGGGATGTACCCCCTCCGAAATATCAAAAGAGCTGAAAATTACCCGGGGTTGCGTAAGGTATCATCTCAAGACACTTAAAATCGAAGAGAAGTTGACCTTAATTAAAGAAAGAAAGTTCACAAGAGCCTTTCAAAATTCCAATGCATTCACAAACAACGAAAAAACAATAATAGCACACCTCAAAGGCGGTACAAGAAAACAGATACTCCTTAATATTCTGGAAAATCCCGGGATTACAAATCAGGAAATCTCAGAAAAGCTGAGTTTAGACAAAAGTACTACTCACTGGCATATAAAAAAGTTACGGGAAGACGATATTATTATTTCCGAAGCAGAATGGAAGTTCTCAAAATATATTATAAACCCTGCTGTGGAAACAGATCTACTAAAATGGCTTAAAACATAAGGCATGAGACAATTTTATTGCTGTGTTAAAAAAAGAATAGATAGCTGCAAAGGGAGATAGCAACTATCAAAGCAGTCCTATTTTGTTCTTAAAAACTATACTTCCTCACAATCGGTTTCTCTTAACTCACTAAACATCAGCTTTCATCCACATTTAATAATCAATATACAGGAATCAGGCCCGGATTATCCCCGGTAATGCATTCTCCGCCTTCAGAAGTTACTATGAAGGTGTTTTCAATTCCTACCATACCGATTTTTTCAATTCCTTTTTGGGTTCGAGGGCAAATACCATTCCTTCCTGAGGAGGTTCCTCGAACCCGGTGGCGATTATGGGAGTTTCATCGATCAAGAGGCCGACGGCATGCCCGAGGAATTTCACTCTACAGCTACTGAACCCCATGAAATTGTGCAGGAATTCGTTATGTAACCTTCTCATTATGGTATTGCAAATATCGGAGAGGGCAACACCGGGATTTAACGTCACTGTTTTCGATCCCACTCTTTTTATAGTCTCATAAAAAGGCAGGAATATCTTCATTATTACATTTTACAATATTTAAGAGGAAGTCTGATTATTGAAACACATATACTTATAATGGCAAATAACATCAAAGAATAAAACGTAATACCTACTAATTTGCTAAAGAGCATAAAAAAAGAATCATTGTTAGGGAATATGTAATAAAGAACAGTGATGAGCAGTAACATTACAAAGAATATCTCTGCCAATGATTTGCTAGACATCTTTCTGAACATAATACTATTCCTCGTGATAATAAGGGCACCTTAACATCGAAATCATCATCGTCCCCTGCAGAAAGACCACTGGCCATTTCCTGTTATCTTAAAAAATGTTATTATTCTAGAAACTTACTTTTCTTACTTTTATAACTAATTTGTGGCCAAATCATCCAACTGAGAGTATATTCAAACCAAAACCCGAGCTTTTTGGAGATTTATAGGACTATTAGATTGATAGTTTGATGATTTGGCCATAAAACATTAAAACAACTAATAAAAATGAGTTTATGGAGTTTGGAAGTATTTCCGGTACACCTGAACTCCATAAAATCTGCCCTAAGAGGCAATGATTATGTTAGCTTTGTCTGTATTTAAGCTTGCTTGATCTTGCCTCCTAAGGTAAAAATAACTTAGGAGTTAGACGAATGAGTAGAAACAAAATTATGATAAATATGCTTCTTTTGACAATGCTGGTTGGTATAGCGTTGATACCGGCAGTAAGTGCAGCTACAAATAATGAAAATTCAGATATTA
>JAHDSE010000050.1 GCA_018432955.1 Syntrophomonadaceae bacterium | reverse complement strand
TTTAATTTTCATTACAAAGCTCTTTACGGTCGTTTTTTATTCCATAGAATATAATATCATTCAGCTTTTCTGACAGGTCTCCGACATCCGGTTCCCATCCATCAAGAGCAATAGGAACCCAGGTAGCTCCAATTATACCGCTCAAAACCATATTCAGTATAAATGTATCCACTTTCCTGATTTCACCACTGGCTATCCACCGCTCAGCTAATTCCATTAAACGCTTTTCCTTGTCTATGCGCATATTGTATAGCCAATCCTTCAACTCTTCATCAAGTATTTCTGAATCCCAGAACACTATCCTGGTAAGATTCTTGTTTTCCCGGCAAAAACTTATATGCGCTTCAAGAAAGCTGGCAATCGTCTCTTTGGCACTATAGTGTTCGGTTCCACTCTTGCTAAGACATTGGTCATATTTTCCCATACTTTTTTCCAGCATTTCCTGAAAAAGATGCAGTTTGCTGTCAAAATACTCATATATGGTAGCTTTCCCTATACCTGCTTCCGCAGCTATTTCACCCATATGGGTATTATGATAGCCCTTCTGGGAAAAAACCTTAACAGCTGACTCGATTATTATTTCCTTTTTTGCTTCTCTGGGACTTTTTTCTCCCACAATCTTCCCTCCAAGAAAAGTAGTTTACCAGTTCTATTATACTTTGGGCTTTCTCAGAAGTATCCTTAAGCACTAATTTCCTTATTTGAGCTAAATCTCTTACCCAGCTTTTTACCCCAATCATCGAATATGGTATATACTACCGGTACCAGTACCAGCGTCACCAGAGTAGAGATCAACAGTCCACCGATAACTACGGTAGCCAGGGGAGCCTGGGCTTCGCCTCCTTCCCCTAATCCCAGTGAGAGCGGGAACATAGCCAGGATGGTACTGAAAGCAGTCATGAGGATGGGTCGAAGCCTGACCTGACCAGCTTCCAGTATAGCTGCCTCCCGTTCCATTCCCGACTCCAGTAATTGTTTCAAATAATCCACAAAAATAATCGCATTGGAAACCACTATCCCTACCAGCATTATCAGCCCCACAAAAGCAGGAACACTCAAGGTCCTGCCGGTCAGCAGCAGGCCAAGAACCACCCCAATAATGGCCGTAGGGACCGAAAACATAATAACAAAAGGATTAAAGAAAGACTCATACTGTACAGCCATAACTGCATAGACCAATATTATAGCCAGCAAAAGAGCCACTGCCAGACTTTCAAAGCTCTCCATCATATCCTCATTTTCGCCGCCATATATTACTTCATATCCTGCAGGCAGGCTTATTTTGCCTACTTGGACTTGTATTTCATCTATTACGCTTTTGAGATCCCGGTTTATAAGGTAAGAACTTATCTCTGCCTGGCGCACCTGGTCAGTACGAGAGATTGATATCGGCCCCTGAGCCATTTCAAACGTAGCCAGTTGTGATAATTTAACCACTTCACCCCGGGGAGTGAAAAAATTCAAATTAGCCAGGTAATCCAGATCCTGGTACCCTTCGCTGATATATCTTACCCTGACATCGATCTCATTACCTTCAACCTTGTACTGGGTAGCTACAGTGCCCTGCATGGCATTCCTAATCCCGCTGGAAACCTCCATGGGACTAAGACCTAAAACAGCAGCTCTCTGCCTGTCTACCTTCACCTGAAGCTCAGGTTTACCATCTGTAAGCGAAGACGCTACTTCCGAAGTACCGGGAACATTACGCACTATTTCTGTAATCTCAGCAGATAGCTCCTTCAACACATCCAGGTCATCACCCCGAATCTGGATGTTAATCGGGCCACTGCTTCCAGACATACTGCTGGTATCCATCACACTTACCTTGATTTTAGCCCCAGCTATCATAGACATGTTTTCTCTTATTTCTTCAGCAACCTCATCTACACTGCGGTCGCGCTCATTTTTCTTGCATAGTTTAACATAAAGGGTTGATTTATCAACTTCCCCGCCACTATCCATCATCATCTCGGAAGAACTTCCCACACTGGTAAATATGGTTTCCACTTCTTCTGTCTGCCGTAATTTTTCTTCCGCCTGAGTAGTAATCTTATCAGTAGCTGCCAGTACACTACCTTTATCACTTTCAATAGTAATGGAAATCTCCCCGGAATCCATTTTTGGGAAAAACTCAGCTCCCACCAGCGGTAAAGCTGCCAGAGAAGCAATCATCAGGATACTGACAATTATTATTACCCGACGGCGATGCCGGAGGGATTTTCCCAGGAGCACCTTATAGCGCTCTCCCAGGCTGTCCATCAATTCGCCGAACCTGCAAACCAGCCTGCTCATCCGGCCATCTTTCTCAATATTGATTTTTTTCATTGATTTATCGGTAAGCATACGTGATGCCATTAGGGGAATAATCGTCAGAGCCACTATCAACGAACAGAATATAGCGAAGGAAATAGTAACCGCCAGAGGTTTAAATAATATGGAAGCAATACCTTCGACGAAGAATATGGGGAAAAACACTGCAATTATAGTCATAGTTGAGGCTATTACTGCGTTCCCAACTTCGCTGGCTCCTTTCACAGCAGCTTTTTCCGGTGACAGGCCCAACATCCGGTGACGGTAAATATTCTCGAATACGACAATGGAATCATCCACCATCCTCCCCAATCCCAGGGCCAGGCCTCCCAAAGTTATCAGGTTTATAGTATTATTGGTAAAATACATCAGAATAAATGTAGCAATAAAAGAAAGCGGAACCGCTGTAAATATTATCAGTGTACTCCGGGCATTGCGCAGGAATAGAAATAGAACCAGCATAGCCAGCAAGGCTCCCTCTACAATAATCTTTTTAGAATTGTTCAGGGACAGGCTGATATATTCCGCCTGATCAAATACAACCTTTACATTTATATCAATATTCAACTCATCCTGAATTTGCTTCAGCTCATCTCTAACAGCATTACACGCTGTAACCGTGTTGGCATCAGTTTGTTTCAAACAATGGACCCCTACCGCATACTCCCCATCTACACGGGTCAGTTGAGTATTATTCTTGTAAGCATCCTCTATTGTAGCTATATCCTTGAGAAAAACCGTATTGCCAGCAGCTGTTTGAATTGCTACATTCTCAATATCTTCTACAGTCTCAAATCGCTGCAGGTTGCGGATATAATACTCCCTTTCCCCCTGTTCCACCTTACCGCCGGACATATTGAAGTTTTCCATCTGCAGAACCTGAATAACCTGAGCCAGAGAAAGTCCATAGTTTTCCACCTTTACCGGATCAACATCTATCTTAATTTCCCTCTCCAGCCCTCCGGTAATCATCACTGTGGCTATTTCCGGTATCCGGGCAAGCCTGGGCTCGATAATGTCTTCAGCAATGGACTGGAGCTGATACAGATCGGTACCCCCGCTAATACCAATTTGCATAATAGGCATCATTGTTGGGTCCATTTTAATTATCATGGGCTTTTCTACCCCTTCAGGCAGATACTTTTCGATCATGCTGGTTTTTTCGCTGACATCCAGGGCAGCATTGTCCATATCCGTTCCCCAATTAAAATAGGCTATAATTATCGAACTGCCCTCGCTGGATATAGACTGTAATTCATTGATATTACTGATATTATTTATTATCCCTTCCAGGGGTTCCGTAACCTGAGATTCAACCTCCTCGGGCCCTGCACCGGAATAGGTGGTCATTACAGCGACTACTGGCAGATTCATATCAGGTAAAAGATCTACAGGAATTTTGGAAAGTGTAAAAAAGCCCAAGATGATAACGACTGATACCATTATCACCATACTTACCGGTCTTCTGACTGCGAAATCGATTATTCGCACTATTTGTCACCCCCGGCAATGACCCTTACCAGGGTTCCTTCATTCACCAGGGTATTTCCTCTGGTAATAATCTCTTCCCCTGATTCCAGCCCCTCAAGAATTTCAATAATCTGTCTGCTCTCTATACCGGTCAGAACTTCCCTTTCCCTGGCCCTATTATCTTCATCCACTACATAGACGACATTCCTCTCCCCCCTGGGAACTACAGCATTGCGGGGTATATAAAGGGCATTCTCCTTTTTTTCCGTTGCCAGATGCACTTCAGCAAACATACCTGATTTAACCTTATTATCCTTGTTAGCCAATGCAACCTTCACTGAATAATTGCGCTTTACCGGATCAGCAGCTGCCGAAACACTCTCCACCTTAGCCTGGAAAGCTGCCTCTCCAGCTGCCTTAATATATACTTCGACATCGCTGCCCGCTGATATACAGTCGACTTCTGATTCACTAACCAGTACCTTAATCTCCACTTCGCTTATATCGGTCACTATAGCAGCAGGAGATTGCGGGTTGGCGATTTCTCCCAGGGATAAATTGATACTTCCAACCATTCCATTAATAGGTGATTTTAAATTACAATTATCAATTTGCTTCTGCAGGTTTTCCATGGCTGCCTGAGCCTGAGCAACACCAGCTTCAATTGTGCCTGAGCTGAGTAAATCATATTGCATTTTGGCAGCTTCAAGATCCTTGTCCGAAACTCCGCCGGCTTCGTGCAGTTCTTTAATACGTTCATAATTGACTCTGGCATTTTGCAGGCTTATTTCATTAGAGCTTTGCTGAGCCTGGGCAGCAGCAAGATTTGCTCTGGCCTGCTGAACGGCTACATCCAGATCACTGCTGTCCAATCTAAGTAAAACCTGGTCTCTGCTTACCCTTTCGCCGGGTTTGACCAGTATTTCTGTTACCCTGGCTGGAATAGCTGGCATTATGTATACTTCATTCTTTCCTCTTACTATTCCGGAATATCTTTCAGTTCTGGCTATCTCCCCCTCCTTGGCTGCATCTGTACTAACACTAATCTCTATTTCTTTTTCCGGCTCTTTTTCCGAGGTACAGCCCGGTAAGGTGCTGAACAGGATCATCAATAACAGAACAAACAGGCTAATATCCCTTCTTCTTCCACTCACTATTTTCCCCTCCACATTCCAATACATTAAAACCCGACCGACCAGTTGGTCGGAGCCAATTGCATTATACACCGAAGATAGAAAACAGGTCAATAATTTATTATTCTGCTAAAACAAAGAGAGGATATTCCTTGTGTATCCTTAAAGAGAAAAACAAGGAATATCCCCCACCTTTTTACCAGCTTAAATCTTGTTATTATTATTACTGTATGAGTAATTCCATCCAATTAACTTCACAGCCTGCAGCCTCAGCAACAAATCGAAGCTATCCCGAGCTCGGTGTGCGATAATAGAGCCAACTTGGACATGATAATTGCTATAAGCGCAACTTGAAAACAATTTGGGAATGGCCTGTTCTTTGCAAAATTTTACAATCTCTTATTGAATAGTATTCTTTTAGCAACAACCTGCTGAATTGGTTTACAATATTATTTAACAGGATGGTGACAAAGATGTACAAAATACTGGTGGTGGAAGATGAGGAAGCTATTCGGGACTTGATTGGCCTAAACCTTGGTATGGTGGGTTATGTCACCAGGAAAGCCAGTGACGGAATCAGCGCCCTGGAGATCTTAAATAAGAATGACTTTGACCTCTGCCTGCTGGATATAAT
>JAHDSE010000100.1 GCA_018432955.1 Syntrophomonadaceae bacterium | reverse complement strand
AGACCAGATTCTTCAAGCCTTTTTGGAAAATACACTGGTGGGAACCGGTGAAACCTGTAATCATGAGCATAAACACGATCACGACGGTAATCATGCACACTCATAAACATGACTGCCATCAGTAAGGAGAAAAGATAATAATGGTTATTGTCGTTGCCAGCGGAAAAGGCGGAACAGGAAAAACTACTTTTGCCAGCAATCTGGCACTTTATTTGGCTCGTAAACAGCATCTTTGTTTTATGGATCTTGACGTAGAGGAACCCAATGCCCATATATTTCTTAAACCAGAAGCAACAAGCCAATATGCTGTTAACAAGTCAATACCAGAGGTTGATCTTCAAAAATGTACATTTTGCGGACAATGCGCTGATTTATGTGAATATAATGCCCTGGCAGTTATTGAGAATGATGTAATGGTTTTTCCCGAATTATGTCATTCCTGTGGAGTCTGCCAGTACTTTTGTCCGGAAGATGCCATTAGCGAACGAGATTATGAAATAGGTCACATCAAAGTTGCTGAGTTAGCGAATATAAGATTCCTGGAAGGGAATTTAAACGTTGGGGAAATCACCGTTCCTGAAGTAATACACCAGGTAAAAGACAATATTGTTAAAGATGGCGGCATTTACCTGCTGGATGCTCCTCCAGGCTCTTCCTGCTCTGTTGTGGAATCAGTCAAAGGAACGGATTTTTGTATTCTGGTTACCGAACCTACGCCTTTCGGTCTCAGTGATTTAGCATTGATGGTAGGCGTATTGAAAAAGCTTTCTGTTCCTGCTGGTATAGTCATTAATCAGTACCAGGAAGGTCAAACAATCATAGATGACTATGCCTTAAAAGAAGATATACCTATACTTGCGAGAATTCCTTTTGATCGCCAAATTGCGGAATTATATTCGACCGGAATTCCATTTATAGAAGCACTGGATATCTATGATGACATTTTTTCGGGGATTATTCCCCAAATTGAGGAGTTGCTGGCTAAATGAAGGAAATAGTAATTATAAGCGGTAAAGGCGGCAGCGGTAAAACATCAATCAGTTCTTCCCTTATTTCTCTGGCCGGCAGTTGTATAATATGCGATTGTGATGTTGAAGCCCCTAACCTGCATATTTTACTGCAGCCGGAAACAAAGTCAGCGGAAGATTTTTACGGTCTCCCCAAAGCTCGTATTGATTCTGATGAATGTATACAGTGCGATATCTGTATAGATAAATGTCGTTTTGATGCTATTAGCGATTATACGGTTCTGGAAGATAATTGCGAAGGCTGCCATTTTTGTTACCGTCTTTGTCCGGTAGATGCTATCACTATGGTGGAACATGTTTGCGGTCAGTCTTTTTTCTCTGTATCTTTATATGGGAATATGTTTCATGCTCGCCTGGGGATAGGAGAACAGAATTCCGGTAAACTGGTGGCTTTATTGAGAGAAAGGGCCAATGAGTTTGCCATCCGGCAAAATGAAGACCTGATTATTACCGACGGTCCTCCAGGAATAGGCTGTCCTACTATTGCCACACTAAGCGGGGCAGATATGGCTGTAATAGTGAGTGAACCCACCATGTCAGCTATTCATGACATGATACGTACTATTGAGCTATGCAATCATTTCAAAATAAAACATACTGTGCTGATAAATAAAGCTGACCTTAATCCGGAAAAAACCGGGGAAATATACCGTTACTGCCAGGAGGCATCCATTCCCGTTTTGGGAGAAGTTCCTTTTGATAAAAAATTTAGAGATGCCATTAATAATCAGCAGATTCCGGTAGATTATTCACCCGATATAAGGACAATAATGGAGCCTATATGGCAAAACCTTAAAAGGCTTTTAGCTTTTTAGACAAAAGGCTCTCTTTGCTACTTAAATTCAAATGACAGATCCGGGCTCGGATCTGTCATTTGGAATTTTTTATACTATCTTTACCACAAAACATAATACGCTCCCAGAGCTGCACCTATGGAAACAGTCATCCACAGAAGGGTCCGAAGTATCTCGAATCTTACTTGTTTGTTTAATTCCTCCATTAATTATCTTCCTTCCTTTCGTTAAGGATTCTATTATTTAATGTCCCCCGGCCCCACTAATATTATGGTATCGAGCCCAGGAACTATATTTTCTGATAAAAGAGTCTTTTCTATTTCCTTCCCGTTTTCTTTTACAAACCTGTAAGTCCTATCTATGTAACCACTTTCACCTTCTTCCTGGACTATCCTCTGCCCCGGCATTATCCCAGGTTTTTCCAGCATTTGTACCTCCGGCAAAATATCCTCCCGTTCAGTAATAATACTAATATCCCTGTTATTATGGGTCTGGCAACCAATAATCTTCATAAATAAGTTGCTGTCATCTATTTCTACCGCCAGTAGAATAGGATTGCCCAGGTCATTCATAAACCTAACCGGTCTCTCTTCTACCTCCAAACCTGCCTGCGAACAACACTTGTTAAGCATATCATCTACGGTTTTTGCCATATTGCTTTCACTCATCCCGGCGCCAAGAAAAATAGAATTAATACTGAAAGTTTCAGCAGGCATGATTATCAGGCCATTGGCGCATTCCAGGAAAGACCTTTCTTCATGGCTTAATAATCCGATTCCAATGGCACTTACGCCGAGAACATCTTTGACTTCTTTGATATCTTCCAGTTTCACCCTGGGGCATATTTCTCTTACGCTTATGTTTACAGGACCCGACAAACCCTGTTGAAGATTATCTATGAGCCTGTCCAGACTCTTATCCATGTTAATGGAATAACCATACTTATGTGCTTTATATTCCAACAAATCATTCTCCAGCAAAATACGGGCATCGATAGGGAGCTGATCCCGATTTTTTTTGAATTCCAGCATTTTTTCTTTCACAAGATCAGTTTCAAAAGAAAAAACTGGGTTAATGTCCAGTTTTTGGCCTCTTATCAAGATAGGTTTAAAGAATTCGCTTATTCCCTGATCTTTGTAAATAAGATTTTCTACTTTGCTGATAGTAGCTTCAATATCATAGCCAATTCCCCAATCTTTCATAGGTATGCGAAAAGTTTCTTCTTTTATCTGGAAAAGCAAATCGCTGGTATAGTAATCAGGGAGATTGCTGTTCAACAAGTCAAAGGCTTCTTCCCGGCTTAATCCAGCCAGTGATATCCCCCCGACTGAAATATTGGAAGGGTAATTCCCCATATCTCTCTTCGCTAAAGCAAATGAAACAAGACCCAAAGAAAAAAACACTGCTATCATCATCATTGCTATAACTTTGCTTGCAAGTTTTCCCGAGTGTTTCATATAATTACTCCCGTATAAATAAGTTGTTTGGCAATAGCCTGAATGAGTAAGAAAACCTCACCTTATTAATGAGCTGAATAAGAAACAACCTGCATAATAAAGGATAATTGAGCTTCCATCTATTTAGCACACTGTGATAATTCTACAAATTTGTTACTCTTTTCAGCCAAATCTATGATATCTTCGGTAATTAAAGTGCCTTCAGCGATTAATACACCCCCGTTACGATCCCTGATATCCTGGCTCACCTTTTTGCCCAGCAGGAACTGTCTCTGTTTTTGCTTGAAGAAAACAGCTCCTTCACTTTCTGCCACCGCAGAACTGCCTTCCGGGCTTTCAGTCTGTTCAGTAATAGAAGCAGGAGGAAGATGTCTGCCGTTTTCTTTAACTACAATTACATCTGCTCCATAAGTCAGAACCTCCTGGGCATCAATAAGCTCAATCTTTGATTCATCCTGGGCAGTTTTGTACTCCAGACTGACTATTTTACCACTGCTCTCCTCCACCTCATATTCGCTGATAACGCCAATAAGGTTGCCTTTGTTGGTTAGAACCCGGTTTCCTTTAACCTCTATATTGCGTTCCAGAAGATTATTGGCATTGGCTGTTTCCTGGATAGAGCCCAATAGATTCTCGCTTTCGGTCGTAACCGCATGCTCACCAATACCCATAACAGCTTTATATGGAAGCACCCTGGCGCCTACATACCAACTGCCATTGCTTACCAGAATAAAATCCATTTTCCCTTCTTCTGGATTTAGTACCAGGTCTTTTACCTGTCCAATTTTCCTCCCATCAATTATGGAGAAAACAGGCAGCCCAATAATCTCCTGGCTTTTTTTCATTTTCCGTACTCCCTTCATCTAATATCCTGTAGACTCATTTCCTCCGTTACTTTCACTCTAACCCATCTGGGTAATCTGGATACTGGAACATTTTTTATTCCCAGGCGCTCCAGTTCCTGAATCAACAACCTTAGATAGATCAGTTCGTCATTAATCTCCTTTATTATATCAGGTCTCTCGAGACCGAAACCAAGAAATTCACGAAGTATTTCTTCTGCTTCTTTATATAAACCCATGTCCTTGTAAGCATTGGTTAATTCCATAGTCAATAAATATTTTAATTCGTAATCATTGGTCTTATGCAGGGCTTCCTGGAAACACCCTATCATCTCTTGAAAACTATTCTCATACTTGTAATAGAAACCCTTATCTATCAAGTTATTTACGGCAATATTGATATTACCATAATCAATTACCCCTTCGGCCTTGTCAATACTAAACTCCGCTATCTCTTCTGCTTTCTCTTCTGCTTTCTCTTCTGCTTTCTCTTCCGCTATCTCTTCCGCTTTCTCTTCTGCTTTCTCTTCTGCTTTCTCTTCTGCTATCTCTTCTGCTATCTCTTCCGCTTTCTCTTCTGCTTTCTCTTCCGCTATCGCTTCTTCGATATCACTTATTACAACAGAATCGAGTGTCAATGTTGCTCCCAAATCTTCAGGGGCAATTCCGTTTGCTGGAATACTATCTGCATTTTCCTCATAGTCTGTTACGGCTTCCATATCCTCTATTTCACTGTCTCGCTCAGCCATATCGTCCAGAGTGTCAACATTCTCTGGCATTGAGTAAATATGTGATTCGCTTGGCTTATGATCCTCATCCTGTGAAAACTCTTTAACCCCGGGATGTTCCCGGCTTTCTTGCTGAAATACCTGCACTTTCATATTCTCGTCTTTTCCTGAAGTCTTTTCTGTGAACACAGCTGTAGCAATCTCCTCCTGCCTGTATTCAGAATCACCAGGATAATCAACTACAGCTTCTGCTGAAGCAGCCTGAAACCTTGCCCCTGTATACGATGTTGCTTTCTCTTCTTGCTCCATTATTAGATCCCTGGTTCGGAATCTTGCTATATCTCTCGCAACACTTTCTGCCTGCAAATAATGCTCTCCTTCTGGTCTCAATAAATAAAAAACGATAAAAACCACCAAGAGCAGATAAGCAACGAAAGAAACATAGGCACCTAATCTATGCATAATAATCGGAAAAAATACAATCATCAGCAATGAACTCAGAATAATAAGAAGAATATTCTTTTTGGCCAGTCCTTCTTTTTGCAACAGCCACAACATACATGCACCAATAGGACAAAAAGCCAAAATAACATAAAGGATATATTCACGCAAATTTATCACCTTACTTACTGCTTTAAATACACAATATCTTTTAAATAAAACACTATTCCAATAATAAAGTCCATTTTATTAAGAATTTGACATTAAAATCGGTTTTCCTTCTTAGAAATAAAAGATATATTTTCTTTTAGTATATTATAGCGGAAAAAACAAGGGGGAATTTAAACTCCCGATAATTAAAAAAGGTGAATTCTGGTCATCACTCAAACATCGCTCTAATCAAAGCACACTATATATGCTTCAATCGCGGTGTTTAAACAATTCCTTGACCTTCACCTTTTTTGCTCTCTCTGCCAGCCTTTTTCACCAAATGAGGGGTAATCAACGCCTGTTGACGTAATTATTTTTTAATATCTCAGGCTATTCCATTTATAAAACCTTTTACAATTATTAGCGGTGTAGCTGCATCAGCAGAACCACTGACCAGATCAGCCAGACTGGCTATTAAGTCTTCAACTTTTCTGGGAGTAGTACCTTCGGTTTCCATACTATCCTTACTAAATTTCTGGGCTTTTTGGGCCTGCAAAGAAAGCTCTATCTTATCAATTTCCAGACCTTCATCCAACATTTTATCAACAAGGTATTTATATTTCAGACCTTCACGGTATTTGCCCCTGAGACCGCGAGTCATGCCCAATGCCGGTTTTGGATCAGCAAGTTCATAGATGCCAGTGGATGGATCACAATAAGCACCATCTCCATATACTATTACCTGGATATTCTTTCCTATTTCCGCTCGTACTCTGGCCTGAACCTGGTCAGCCAGCTGGTCAGCCTCTCGGGGTGCAAGTTTTAGCTTATTGGCTGATGAAAGATTACTCCCTAAGAGCCCCCATTCCGACCAGGATCCCGGACCTTGATTACAGATATCCTGCAATGTAATGCAATTATATCCCCGAAGCTCAAGCTTTTTCCTGCTTCTTTCACGGCTATGTATACTAGCCACAATGATTCCATCCAAACCAAATTCTCCTATTGCCAGAGGATCGTTGTTAAGTATTATATGGGGCTTGCTCCCCTCATTTCTGATAAGATTTTCATAGAGGTCAATATAGTCAACACCTGTTATGGGATGTTTAAATCGATTTGGTCCGATTTCATCAAGACTGATGGTATCACCATTGGTTTTCCCCAGTTCTTCAGCATAATCATACGGGAGGATTTGATTTCCTACTTCATCGGCAGGGAATGATAGCTGAACCAGCACTTCCCCTTCTGGTACTGCTGCTGCAAGGCCTTTCATTATTAATGAAAAACGGTTGCGACTTAAAATCGGGAAAAGCACTCCGATTTTACTATCCAGCTTTATTCCCATTTTATTTCTAACTTCCAGCGCTATATCTTCAACAGTAACAAAATTATTTTGAGCCCGGGCTACTACAGATTCAGTAATGCATATAGTATCTCCGTCATCCAGAAAACCATCTTTCATAACATTGGACAATGACTCACATACCATAGCAATAAGATCAGTTCCTGGCACTATTACACCCATTTTGATACCAAATGCTGAAACTCCAAAATAATCAGGTATTCTTCCCATGTGCAACATCCTTTTTAGCTTATTTGGGCTTACTCCCTTCTCCCCCGATAAAATATACCGCAAAAAATCATTTTATTCAATATTCATAGCGAGAAAAGAGTATATATCCCTAAAAATGCCTTTTAGCAAATGATAAAATACCTTTATTTCTTTTGATTATTTATTATAAGTACTTATCCATCTCTATATTTTTGCGCTCAGGTATTCTAGAATATATTAAAGACTAAAGAAATGAGGCGGGAATAATGAAAAAAATTGCCTTCACGTCCGCTCGCAACGGAGGCGGGAAAACCACCATTATTGTTAACCTGGCTTCAGGACTGGCACAACGAGGAAAATCTGTTTTGCTCCTGGATATGGATAATAATGATATGCTTTACAAATGGCTGGAAATTGAAAAGCCTGTTAAGGAGGCAGGAATCATCAGCAGTTGCATGGGAATTGATTTGTTTGCTTTCCCAGATAAAATAGATATTAATATAGAGTCTTTCAGTTTACCTGAGAATCTTAATTATGACTACCTATTTATTGAAGCAGATGCCCAAAGTAGTTTTATGGAGACAGCCATAGGATTGGCAGATATAGTAGTAGTAGTCTCTGACCTTATCTCTGAAGATGAACCTGGACTGATCATAGAACTTGATAAAAGAATACAGAATATTTCCGGGGGAAAGCATAATATAGATCTCTTGCTCCCTTCCAGGATAAATGCCAAGGAATGGGAAAACAACAGCAAAATATTGTTTACTCTGGCTGAGTATTTTGATTATGAAAAGATTGCCGATCTTATCCCTTCCTGTGCTGCCATCGCTGACCTTCCAGAACTGAAGAAAACTGTCTGGGACTTGCCCGCTCATTACCAGAACCGTAAAAATGCCTTTGAGCGCCTGCTGCAGCGTTTAGAAGAACTCTAGCCAAAAAAACTTGGGTTTTTGCGATACCCCCAGGCTTACCTGAAAAAAGGTGGCTGTTTCTTAAATAAACACCCCAAAACAAACAACCCCGGTAGTTTCCGGGGCTGTCCTGTTATTTTCAAGTACTACTGAGCCGGGTTTTGTGGCTCCTCAAACCTTGGAGGCTGAGGATTGTGTAACCTTTAAACAAGCCTGGTATGAATATATCCTGTTTATTGTCCCCAAAAGAGTTCCAAAATTTCTTCTTTGCTGGCATCGGGCAGCCATTCCATGAGTTCCAGATTATTCAAAAGCTCTTCTATTATTTCCTCGCGAAAAGGCAGCTTGATAAAATTCTTTTCCAATTCGCGAATATCCCTGGCTGCAAAAAAATCCCCATATATTTTGCAGCCTTCAATCAAGCCCTTCTTTACATCCAGCCGCATCTCGATATTTCCCCAGGAAAACTTTCTTTTCTTTTTGATATTAAAAGCTGGCGAAGCACCGTATACCCATTCCCAGCTCTGGTACTTCTGCTCCCGCAAACGATTTATGGCATCCAGGTCAAGTTCAGATAAATGATGGCTGAGCGCCTTTTCTTCTCCTGAAAATATTGTTCCAGTAAGAATATTTTTAAATTCCTCTATATCCATAGCTTCAGATAAATGCTCGGCTATATTGGTCACCCGGCTTCTGATGGACTTAATCCCCTTGGAAGATATTTTTTCTTCGCTCACATTCAATGCGGCTGCCATTTCCTCCAGCGAAGAATTAAATAAAATGGTCCCGTGATGCAACAGTCGCCCCCGGTACCTGAACTGAGCATTACCGGAAAATTTCCTGCCATCAATAGTAATGTCATTTCGTCCATTGTTTTCTGCTTCAATTCCAATTCGGTGCAAGGCTTCAATTACCGGCCGGGTATACTTTTCAAAATCAAAAGAACTGCGCCGGTCTTCATTAACTATAAATGTAAAATTCAGGTTGCCGCGATCATGATAAACCGCTCCCCCTCCGGAAAGCCGCCGTACCACATTTATTCCCTTTTCCTTGATATATGCACTGTTGATCTCGGCAATGGTGTTCTGGTTCCTGCCCACTACCACAGTCGGCTCATCCTGCCAGAGAATAAAATATTCCTCCGATGCAGACATATTTTTCAGGGCATACTCCTCCAGAGCCAGGTTAAAGTATGGGTCCCTGGAAGAATTGATAATCTCAATCATATTAAAGCTCAAACTCCTCCCATTTATGCTCAATACGCATTTGCCAGAAACTGCGCAACAGGTAAATTTTTTTTGACACAGGCTCGCTACGCTCGCACACGGATTTAACAGATTTACACTGATTTTTTCTTTAATGTTTTTATATTTATTGGATTTCTACAAAGGTGAACTGATGGTTAATAGATTGCTTTTATT
>JAHDSE010000098.1 GCA_018432955.1 Syntrophomonadaceae bacterium | reverse complement strand
GGGCAACCAGGGGGGGGCGGGCAACCAGGGGGACGGTTCTTGTGGTTGGCCAAGCCAACCACAAGAACCGTCCCCCTGGTTGCCCGCCCCCCCCTGGTTGCCCTGGTTGCCCGTCCCCCTGGTTGCCCCTGGTTGCTGCGCATTTTCTGTCAAATGTGAAACTTCGGGACAAAATTTATAAAAAGCGGGTATGTAAATGCGGGATAAGCATTCGAGTTGGTATATTAAGATTAATGGGATTGTACAGGGCGTGGGCTTTAGACCGCATGTCTACCGATTGGCTTGCGAATATGAGCTCAAAGGATGGGTCTTGAACTCTTCCAGCGGTGTTTTTATTGAGGTGGAAGGGGATAGGGAAAAGCTTAAGCTTTTTGCCCGCCGGCTCGTTGAAGAACCCCCGCCCCTGGCTTTGATACGTTCCTGTGAGATAGATGAAATAGAATTTCATGGCTATAAGGATTTTTCTATAAGGGAAAGTGACGCTCAGGATGACAGACTGGTAATGATTTCTCCTGATATTGCCATATGTGATGACTGTAAACGGGAAGTATTGGAACCGGCTGACCGTCGTTACCTTTATCCCTTTATTAATTGTACCAATTGCGGACCGCGTTTTACCATAATTAAAGATGTACCCTATGATAGGGCTATGACGACGATGGCTCCATTTCCCATGTGTCCGCGATGTCAGGAAGAATATGATAATCCTTTGGATCGACGTTTTCATGCCCAACCCAATGCCTGTCCTCTTTGCGGGCCTCATATCAGCCTGCTGGATAAAAATGGTCAGGAAGTGGAGACTGAGCTTATTGACTTGTTGAAACAGGGATATATTGTCGCAGTAAAGGGATTGGGAGGATTTCACCTGGCGGTAGATGCCAGAAATGCTGAAGCAGTTGAGAGGCTGCGCAGGCGGAAACGGCGTGACGCCAAGCCTTTCGCGCTTATGGCCAGGGATTTGGGTGTGGCTGGAAGATACTGTGATATTAATTCTGTTGAGGAAAAGTGTCTCTTGTCGCCTCAGGCTCCCATAGTTGTAATGAAGAGCAAAAACTGCCCGGAAATATCAGCTGAGCTTATTCATCCAGGCCTTAATACCCTGGGAATTATGCTTCCCTATACTCCTTTGCATTTTTTACTTTTCGATAATGAGCTGGATTTGCTGGTAATGACCAGCGCTAATATCAGTGATGAGCCATTGATAATTGATAATGATGAAGCGGTAAAGAAACTTTCCGGGGTAGCGGATTATTTTTTAATCCATAACCGGGAGATTTTTAATCCCTGTGATGATTCGGTGATAACGGTAAGTCCTCTGGACAAGCCGCAATTTTTCAGGCGGGCCAGGGGATATGTTCCTCAAGGAATTAAGATGCCTGTGTTATCATCTGCTCCTGTGGTCCTGGCCCTGGGCAGTGAAATGAAGAATACTTTTTGCATGACCAGGCAGGGGGAAGCCTTCATGAGCCAGCACTGGGGTGATCTGAACCATTATAATAACTATCGGAATTTCCTGGAAGGGATAGAACGATTCAAAAGAATGCTGGCTGTGCAACCAGAACTGCTTGCCCATGATTTGCATCCCAACCATCAGGCTACCCGCTGGGCAAAAAGCCAGACCAATTTGGAGATTATAGGGGTTCAGCACCATCATGCTCATCTGGCCGCGGCTATGGCGGAGAACTCCTTGGAGGGTGAAGTGCTGGGATTAATATGTGATGGAACAGGATGGGGAACAGACGGAGCTATCTGGGGATGTGAAATATTCAAAGGTGGATACCAGGATTTTACCCGCCTGGGACATCTTAAATACTTGCCTTTACCCGGAGGAGATTTGAGCAGTCGCAAACCGTACCGTATGGCTTTTGTATATTTGTTCGCGGCTCTGGGACAGGAAGGGATAGAGATGGCAGAGAAACTGCTGCCTGATTTACCGAGGGAAGAAAGGGATATATTGCTTAACCGCCTGAATAATGAAAAAGCTGAGATAATGACATCTTCGTGTGGGCGGCTTTTTGATGCGGTTGCTTCTATTCTGGGAATATGCAATATCAATAATTATGAGGGGCAGGCAGCTATAGAGCTGGAAGCCAGGGCCAATCCAGGGGCAGGAGGCAGATATTCGTACTTACTGGAAGAACGGGAAGATAGTTGCCTCATCAATGTACTGCCTATGCTGCCTCAGCTTATTGCTGATAAGGATAAGGGAGTAGCAGTTGATGATATTGCCCAAAAATTTCATCTCAGTATGGCCGATGTTTTTTATGATATATTAAGTAAAATGCGGGATAAAACTGGTTTAAACCGGGTTGTCTTGAGTGGAGGGACTTTTCACAATCAAATATTATTATCCATCTTGGTCAGGATATTGGAGAAGAATGAATTCAAGGTTTATCAACACCAGCAGGTTCCCCCCGGAGATGGTGGAATATCGCTGGGACAGGCAATAATAGCAAGTGAGGTGAAATGTAATGTGTCTGGGTGTGCCAGGTAAAGTAACTGCTATTAAGGAAAACCAAATGGCTGTTGCTGATGTTAACGGTAATTATGTGGATATCAGCATCATTATGACGCCACAGGTGCGGGTTGGGGAATATGTAATGATTCACGCGGGCTTTGCGATGCAGGTAATGGGGCAGGAAGAAGCTGAAGAAAGCCTGCGTTTGATGCTGGAATTACAGGAAATAAGGGAGTCGTATGCGAATGAACACAGAGAGCATTTCGAAGAACAATAATACAGAATTATTGCGGGAAATAAAAGAGGAGACTCGTAAGCTCGCTCTGATGGAAGTTTGCGGAACCCATACCATGGCCATAGCCAAAAGCGGGATACGCAATCTTATACCCCCTAATCTGAAACTGCTCTCAGGTCCTGGCTGCCCGGTCTGTGTTACCTCACAGGGGGATATCGATTCAGTAATTGAACTGGTAAAGGAAAGTGATATTATCCTGGTGACATTTGGGGATATGATAAGAGTGCCCGGCAGCGATTCATCCTTGCAGGAAGTACGCAGCCAGGGTGCCGATGTACGTGTTGCCTATTCACCACTGGATGCTCTGGAAATCGCGCGTAAAAATCCCGGTAGAGATGTGGTTTTTCTCGGGATAGGCTTTGAGACTACGGCCCCTCTGATAGGCGCTACGATAGAAGAGGCCAGGAGACAGGAGGCTTCCAATTTTTCGGTCTTGTCCTTGCATAAACTGGTGCCGCCGGCTCTGGAAGTTATTTTTTCCGATCCGGATATAAAAGTGGATGGCTTGATTTGCCCTGGTCATGTATCGGTGGTTATAGGCCTGGAGCCATATAAACTACTGGCTGAGAAGTATGCCCAGCCCTGTGTAATAACTGGTTTTGAAAATAACGATATTATAGAGGGCATAGCTATGCTTTTGTTACAAATACGAAAGAAAGAGGCCTTTGCTGAGATTCAGTATAAGCGGGTGGTTAAAAGCGAGGGAAACCCGGTGGCTCAGCAGATTTTACAGAGCGTGTTTAAGGCCGCAGGTGCCCGCTGGAGGGGATTGGGTTATATTCCTGATAGTGGTCTTGCAATTAGAAGCGAATATAGAAGCTTTGACGCCCGGGAAAAATTCCAGTTACCGGAAATTGAGGACCGACCAATTAAGGGCTGTGCCTGCGGGGAAGTTCTTATCGGTAAGATAAGTCCCCATGAATGCAGTCTTTTTGGCCGGGCATGTACACCACTGAACCCGGTGGGACCATGTATGGTTTCTCATGAAGGAGCATGTGCCGCTTATTATCGTTACAGCCCGTTAAAAGGAGGAAAAAAATGAAGCAAGACAGAATATTGATGGCCCATGGGAGTGGAGGGCTGATGAGCCAGCAGCTTATTGAGGAAGTATTTAAAAAATCCTGGAATAATCCTTACCTCGATCCCATGCTGGATGGAGCCTTGCTTGATCTGCCTCCTGGGAGAGTGGTAATGTCCACCGATTCCTTTGTAATTACACCCTTATTTTTTCCTGGAGGGGATATTGGCAAGCTGTCCATATGCGGGACAGTAAACGATCTTTTAGCCTGTGGCGCTCATCCTCTTTATATGTCAACCGCCATGATAATAGAAGAAGGATTAGCTTTGTCCGATCTTAAAAAGATAGCAGAATCGATGGCACGGACTGCTGAAGAAGCGGGAGTTGCCCTGGTTACCGGAGATACCAAGGTTGTTGAGAAGGGTAGCGCTGACGGGGTATTTATCAACACTACGGGCATAGGAGTTATAAGTTCTGCTGTAGAATACCGTCCCGATCGTATCAAAGCGGGAGATAAGATAATAGTAAGTGGGAATATGGGTGATCATGGCCTGGCTATTCTGGCCCTGCGAGAAGGACTTAGCTTTGCTACCCCTGCTCAAAGTGATTGTACGGCGCTTTTTAGAACTGGAAGATTATTAGAAAAATACGGCGAGGATGTCAGGTGTATGCGTGATCCCACCAGAGGAGGTCTGGCTACCGTTCTCAATGAAATAGCCGGGCAGGCCGATATAGGTATTATGGTAAGAGAAAAGGAGATACCGGTTTCCCCGGTTGTGCAGGGGGCCTGTGATATGCTGGGCCTGGACCCGCTGTTTATGGCTAATGAAGGCAAGATGGTCATTTTTGTTTCCGCCCAAAAGGCTGAGGAAATACTTGCTGAGCTGAAAACATTGGATGAGGCTGAAGATGCAGCCATTATCGGTGATGTAAAAGCAGAACCACGGGGAATGGTACTAATTGAAACAGAACTGGGAGCGGAACGTATACTGGGGATACTGGAAGGAGAACACATTCCCCGCATCTGTTAAGTGAGAGTTTTGCATAATTAGGTTTTTGACGTTGGTGTCATCCTGAACGAAGTGAAGGATCTCATCGCAGATCATGCTGCGAACACTGTAAAGTCGGCATTTACATCCAAATTGTATTATAAATTCTTCGCTAAAGCTCACTCTCAAGGGATAATCATTGCATATTTCTCAGCCATTGGTAAATAGTGATCTGATTTCGCGATACATATTTATATCGCTTGCTGAATTACAAAATTTAGGGGGCTAATTAATGATAAATAGATACACCCTGCCGGAAATGGGGGCTGTATGGTCCGAAGAGAACAAATTGAGAAACTGGCTGAAGATTGAGATTGCCGCCTGTGAAGGATGGGCTCAAATCGGCAAGATACCTTCGGAAGCGGTGGCAGCTATAAGGGAACGCGCGGATTTTGATGTCCGGCGTATCCAGGAGATTGAAGCTGAAGTACATCATGACGTAATCGCTTTTTTAACCAATGTAGGTGAATATGTAGGTGATGAATCCAAATATATTCATCTGGGGATGACTTCCTCGGATATTCTGGATACGGGCATAGCCATGCAGATGAGGGATTCGGCTGATTTAATCCTGGAGAAACTGAAGTACTTGCAAAGTGCTGTAGCTCAAAAGGCTGGAAAGTATAAATATACCTTAAATATTGGCCGTACTCACGGCATTCATGGAGAACCCAGTACTTTCGGCTTAAAAATGGCACTCTGGTACAGTGAACTGCAAAGAAATATGGAGAGACTGCAAGAGGCCCGGGAAGTGATAGCGTATGGAGCCATTTCCGGAGCGGTAGGTAATCTGGCTCATCTTGATCCCCGGGTGGAGGGATATGTATGTCAGAGCCTGGATTTGAAGACCTGTGCGGTTTCCACTCAGATCATACAGCGTGATCGACATGCTCAGTTTATGACCACCCTGGCGGTGATTGCCAGCTCGCTGGAGAAAATGGCTACCGAAATCAGGAATTTACAGAGGACAGAAATCCTGGAAGCCGAGGAACCGTTTCGCAAAGGGCAAAAAGGATCTTCGGCCATGCCTCATAAACGTAACCCCATGATGAGTGAAAGGGTTGCCGGATTGTCACGGGTGATAAGGGGTAATGCCCTGGCAGCTATGGAGAATGTGGCTTTGTGGCATGAAAGGGATTTGACTCATTCCTCGGTAGAGAGAGTTATTATCCCTGACAGTTGTATCCTGCTCCACTATATGCTGGACAAGTTTACCGCTATAATTGAAGGCCTGGTAGTATATGAAGACAAGATGACAGAGAATATTGACAAAACCAGGGGCCTGGTATTTTCCCAGGAACTTATGCTGTCCCTGGTGGTTAAAGGTCTTTTGCGGGAAGACGCTTATCGAGTAGTACAGAGAAATGCTATGCGCAGCTGGAATGAGAGGCTTGATTTTAAAGAACTGGTATTAAAAGACCAGGAAATAATGAACCTGCTTTCAGCAGAGGAAATAGAGCAAATATTCGACTTATCCATTTATACTGCCAATGTGGACTATATATTCCGGCGCTGTGGCCTGGAATAAATATTGAGGAGGTATTTTTATGGTCCAGGGTGAACTGCTTTATGAAGGAAAGGCCAAGAAGGTTTATGCTACTGATGATGCAGGTCTGGTTCTGATGACTTACAAGGATGATGCCACTGCATTTGATGGACGGAAAAAAGGCACTATAAATAATAAAGGGATAGTAAATAACCGGGTTTCATGTTTGCTTTTTAAATTGCTGGAAAGCAAAGGTATAGAAACTCACCTGGTAGAACAGACCGATGATAGAAAAGTGGTAGTTAAAAAGCTGGATATGATTCCTGTTGAGGTGGTAGTCCGCAACCGGGTAGCGGGGAGTCTCTCCCAGCGTCTGGGCCTGGAAGAAGGCATCCCATTATCTTCACCGGTAATCGAGTTTTACTACAAAAACGATGATTTACACGATCCGATGATAAATGAGTCTCATGCGATGGTTATGGGATGGGCCAGTGAAGCAGAACTACTGGACATTAAGACCAAAGCTTTAAAAATAAATGAAGTGCTGCAGGATTTTTTTGATGGAATCGGCATAATCCTGGTTGACTATAAACTGGAATTTGGTGTTTTTGCCGGTCGTGTCTTACTGGGGGATGAGATATCACCTGATACCTGCCGGCTGTGGGATAAGGAAAGCCTGGAAAAACTCGATAAAGACCGCTTTCGCCGTGACCTGGGCAAAGAAGAGGAAGCCTACCAGGAAGTAGTACGAAGGATTGAAAAGGCTCTCTTGTAGAGGTGCCCCTTGCGGGTACCCGAAATAATAGGGTATGGGTAAAACGGGCAGGTATAACGGGCACCCGCAAGGGACGCCCCAACAATAACGACAAAAAGAAGATTAATTGGAAAAACCCAAGGCCAAAAAAGAAAGGTGAGTAGCAGTTAAGATGTTTAAAGCTATTATTTATGTCACTTTGAAAGAGGGAGTACTCGATCCCCAGGGGGAGGCAGTCAAAAAATCTCTTCATGTCCTTAACTATGAGGGTGTAGATGAAGTACGTATAGGCAAGTTTATTGAAGTATGGCTCAAGAGCCAGGATGAGGAAACAGCCCGCAGGGAACTGGAGGATATGAGTGATAAACTCCTGGCTAATCCGGTTATCGAAGACTACCGGGTAGAGCTGATGGAGGTAGTATAGGATGAAGTTCGGAATAATAGTTTTTCCCGGCTCCAACTGTGATGCTGATTGTTTGCATGTCATGAAAAACGTAATGAAGCAGGAAAGTGAATATATCTGGCACCAGGAGTCAGATCTGAGTGCCTATGATGCCATTATTTTACCGGGGGGCTTTTCCTATGGGGATTATCTCCGTACCGGTGCTATTGCCAGGTTTTCTCCGATAATGTCAGCAGTTGTGGATTACGCCCGGCAGGGGGGCCTGGTGATTGGTATATGCAATGGTTTTCAGATTTTACTGGAAGTGGGGCTTTTACCCGGCGCCATGCTTAGAAACAGAAGTCTGAAATTTATCTGTGATACCGTTAATTTAAAAGTTCGACAGGCAAATACTCCTTTCAGCAATAAATTGGAGGAAGGCCAGATTATCCAGGTCCCTATTGCTCATGGAGAAGGCAATTATTATTGTGATGAAAAGACCCTGCAAGAGCTAAATGATAATAAACAGATTATATTCACTTATTGCGGTCCGGAGGGGGAGGAATCACTGGAGTATAACCCCAATGGCTCACTGGCCAATATAGCCGGTATTTGCAATGAAAAGGGGAATGTGCTGGGCATGATGCCTCACCCCGAGAGGTGTTCAGAAGCAGTGCTGGGGGGCACGGATGGGTATAAGATATTCGCTTCCATGTTGAACTACCTTGAGGAGGTGGGACGCTAATGAAAGAATTGACTTATAAAGAGATGGGATTGCTTGATGAAGAATATCAAAAAATAATTGAAATAATGGGCCGTGAACCCAATTATCTTGAACTGGGGATGTTTTCGGTAATGTGGTCGGAACATTGCGGCTATAAGAACTCCCGACCTCTCCTGAAGAATTTTCCCACAGAAGGGTCGCAGGTTATCCAGGGACCTGGAGAAAATGCCGGAGTGGTGGATATTGGAGATGGGCAGGCCCTGGTATTCAAGATTGAGAGCCACAATCACCCTTCAGCTATTGAACCTTACCAGGGAGCGGCTACTGGAGTGGGAGGCATTGTTAGAGATATTTTTACCATGGGTGCCCGTCCTATTGCTTTATTAAATTCACTGCGATTTGCCGAGCTCGATGATGCCAGGGTACGAGAATTGTTTTCCGGTGTAGTGGCAGGCATTGCCGGCTATGGGAACTGCCTGGGTATACCTGCGGTAGGCGGGGAAGTCTACTTTAACCCCGCATATAAAGGTAATCCCCTGGTAAATGCTATGTGTGTGGGTCTGGTAAATACTGATGAAATAGCCCTGGCGGTAGCCAATGAAATAGACAGCCCCATAATGATAGTGGGAGCCAAAACGGGAAGAGACGGAATCCATGGAGCCACTTTCGCTTCGGAGGAATTATCCGAGAGTTCCCAGTCAAAACGTCCCTCGGTGCAGGTGGGCGACCCGTTCATGGAAAAGCTTTTGATTGAGGCCTGTCTGCAGCTTATCAAAGAAGACCTGGTTGCCGGGATGCAGGACCTGGGAGCGGCAGGGCTTACCAGCTCAATTGCTGAAACCGCCAGTAAAAAAGGTCTGGGAGTAGAGGTCGATGTCCTCCAGGTGCCTCGCCGTGAGCAGGGGATGACTCCTTATGAAGTAATGCTTTCGGAATCCCAGGAACGAATGCTGATAGTACCCAGGACAGGTAAAGAAGAACGAATAAAAGAGATATTTGATAAATGGGGCCTGGACGCGGTAGTAATAGGTCGGGTCAGTGGTGACGGGATGTTTAAAGTCTATGAAGGTGAAGAACTGGTAGGAGCAGTACCGGTCATGGAGCTTACCGAAGGATGCCCGGTCTATGTCCGTCAGGGGCAGAAGGCGGAATATTATCAGCGATGCCGGGCTTTTGATATTAACTCTCTTCCCGAAGAAAAGCCGGAACCGGCATTGAGAAAACTACTGGCTTCACCCAATATAGCCAGTAAGAGGTGGGTGTTTTCCCAGTATGACTATCAGGTTATGACCAATACAGCTATTGTGCCCGGCGATGGTGACGCAGCGGTACTGCGGATTAAAGACACATCCAAGGGAGTGGCTATGACAACTGATTGCAACAGCCGTTTCGTGTACCTGGACCCGTATCTGGGAGGGGTTTTGACGGTCTGTGAAGCAGCCAGGAATCTGGCCTGTGTGGGAGCCAGGCCTCTGGCACTGACCAACTGTCTTAATTTCGGCAGCCCGGAAAAACCTGATATATACTGGCAGATGGAGCAAGCCATAAAAGGGATGGCCGATGCTGCCCGGGAATTGGACACACCGGTAGTAAGTGGTAATGTAAGCTTGTATAATGAGACCGTGGAAGGAGCCATCTATCCTACTCCGGTAGTCGGGATGGCAGGCTTGTTGAAGGATATAGATTATCGCTGTGATATGGCCTTTAAAGATGAAGGCGATTTAATCGTATTGCTGGGCGAATTGAGAGATCAACTGGGAGGTTCGGAATACCTTTATGTATGCCATGGAATACAAAGTGGTGCTGTTCCTCCTGTAGATATTAAGAACGAGAAGAGTTTAGTGGAAATGCTGCTTTCGCTAAATGCTGACGGTCTGTGTAAATCCTGTCATGACATATCTGATGGCGGCCTGGCCGTATGCCTGGCTGAATCAGCCATAAAAGGCGGTCGGGGTTTTACGGTAGACTTCGATTTTGAAAATAAGAGGACTGACGGGGTTCTGTTTTCGGAAGCTCCCGAAAGGGCAGTGATAAGTATTAATGCCGATAAACTCAAGAAAGTACAGGAGCTGGCAAACAGTAAAGGTCTGCAAACACAGGTGCTGGGACAGGTAGGAGGAAAAGACCTGCTATTTAAAAACTGCGGACAGGAGATAATTCGTATGTCACTGGCAGATGCCGGTCAAATTTGGGAGGAAGCCATAGAAAGCCTTATGAAATAGAGAATTCCGGTTTCATATATAGACCCAGGAGTGAAAGTTCTAAAAATGGGGGAGGCAATAAAATGCCCTGCGAAAAAGATGATAAGTTTAAAGATGAATGTGGAGTTTGTGGTATTTTCTTAAATGATCCCGAGGATGAAAACGAGGCCGCCCGGACCACCTTTTATGCTCTCTATGCTCTACAACACCGGGGACAGGAAAGTGCTGGTATTGCAGCAGCTAATGAACATAATATCGAGCTGGAAAAAGGCATGGGATTGGTATCTGAGGTTATAAAAGCGCGTCATATTAAGAAACTTAAGGGGAATATTGCTGTCGGGCATGTTCGCTATTCAACAACCGGGGGAAGTGCTCTGGTTAATTCACAGCCCCTGGTATTTCACTATCTTAATGGAATGGTAGCTCTGGCTCACAATGGAAACCTGGTTAATACAGTTGAACTGAGAAAAAGGCTGGCCACTTACGGCTCGGTTTTCCAGACGACTACGGACACAGAAGTAGTAGCCAACCTTCTGGCCCGGTATTCGCAGGACAAATTGGAAGATGCCCTGGCAAAGTGTCTGATAGATATGAAAGGTGCCTTTGCTCTGGTCATTATGACTGAAGATCGCCTGGTAGGGGTTCGTGACCAGATGGGGGTCAGGCCATTGTGCATAGGGAATCTCAAGGGTAATTACGTGCTGGCCTCCGAATCTTCCGCCCTGGATACCATTGGTGCGGAATTGATCCGTGATGTGAAACCGGGAGAAATTATAGTAATTGATAAAGATGGATTAAGGTCTATTCAGGTAGTTAATTCACCTCGCAGAGCCCACTGCATTTTTGAATATATTTACTTTGCCCGTCCTGACAGTAATATAGACGGGATAAATGTATATAAGGCCAGACGCGAACTGGGAAAACAACTGGCTCGGGAAAATAAAATAGATGCAGATCTGGTGATTTCAGTGCCGGATTCGGGAACAGCTTCGGCACTGGGCTATGCGGAAGAATCGGGATTGCCTTTTGAAGAAGGCTTGATGAAGAACCGCTATGTAGGCCGGACTTTTATACAACCAACACAGCAAATGAGGGAATTGGGAGTCAGGCTTAAACTCAATGTTATTAATGAGATAGTTGATGGCAAGAGGATTATAATGGTGGATGATTCAATTGTCAGGGGAACCACCAGCAAAAAGATTGTTCAGATGTTAAGGAATGCCGGTGCCACGGAAGTCCATATGCTGGTGGCTTCACCACCTACCAGATTTCCCTGTTATTATGGAATCGACACTTCACGGCGGGAAGAGCTGATAGCCAGCAACATGGCGACAGATGAGATATGTGACTTCATAGGGGCAGACAGCCTGAATTATATCAGTATGGCAGGGATGTTCTCTGCCTTAAAAAATGATGAAGAACGTTTTTTCTGTGCAGCCTGTTTCAGCGGGAATTACCCTATCCCAATAGAGTCCTGATAATTCTGATGCAAAAGTGAAATAATAAAACTTTTAGGAGAACCAGACAAAATAGCTAAAGAATAATCTTCTGTATGAAGTTCATCAAGTATGACAACCATATCAATGTCACTGCTGGCATTTGCCTCATTGCGTCCGTAGCTGCCCTGCAGTCCTATAAACCAAATACGCTCAGAAAATGTCTCCTCCATTTTTTAGTAAATACTTCTATCCAATGTTTTATATCTACCATTTCGATTCCACCTTGATGTAGAGTATAGCTTACCTTTCATAAGATAAAAGAGAGATTAGCAGAAAAATATATAATATGCAATATATATTTTGCATTATGTAATTTATATATTATAATAAGCAATGTGGAGGTTGCTTATGAAAAACATAAGGATGAAGGTGGCCCGTATTGAACGGGAAATGAAACAAGAGGATTTAGCTCAGGTGGTAGGGGTTACACGTCAAACTATAGGTTTGATTGAAGCAGGAAAATACAATCCTTCATTAAAACTGTGTATTGCCATATGCAAAGCACTGGGCAAAACATTAGATGAATTATTTTGGGAGGAGAAACAATGAGAGATTTAATTCAGGATGAGCGAACTGTAGCCCAAAAACGCAAAATCGGCAGTGACACCTGCAACCTGCTGCTATTGGCCCTGATGATTGCCATATTGGTGCAGCAGTTTGTATTTAATCTGCCTTTTGCCCACTATGCGGCTGAATTTATCTGCTTTTTTGGAGCCTGCTCTTATCTCTTAATAAGGAATATAAGATCGGGAAACGATTTGTTGAGCAGAAAAAACGCCGGGGTTAGATTTGTTGTATTAAACAGTCTG
>JAHDSE010000083.1 GCA_018432955.1 Syntrophomonadaceae bacterium | reverse complement strand
TAGAAATAGTGAATGAACCGGTAAAGCTAAGTAATGTTTTTTGGGGTGGAAGATAAATGTATCACCGCAGCCGTTGCCTGATTATAAAGAATATGGACTTTCGTGAAACCGACAAGCTGGTTACAGTGTTCTCCGAAAAAGAGGGGAAATTGACCTCGGTTGCCAGGGGCACCAAAAAAGCCGGCAGCAGTCTGAGAGCCTGTGTACAGCCATTCTGCCATTCCTTTTTGCTTTTCGGCAAAGGCCGGGGGGAACTGGATCTTATTACCCAGGGAAAACTGCTGGATTTCTACGCCAATATCCGGGAAGATTTGGATACTATGCTTTATGCTGTCTACATAATGGAACTCCTGGACAAGAGCCTTATGGACCGTGAACCCCTGCCGCAACTCTATGCCACTACCCTGGAAGTACTGGAGCTTTTCAACGAATTTTCTTATAGACCCTTGATAATGCGCTATTTTGAAATGAGCCTGTTAAAGAACCTGGGATACCTGCCTATACTGGATCACTGTGTACTATGCGGAAAAAATGACGAAGCCCTGCAAAACTTCAGCCTTTCCGAAGGAGGCATGCTCTGCCGGAAATGCTCAGCCCAATCCGGCCCTCATATCTCACTAACCGGGGAAGCCCTGGCCCTTATAAGGCTTTTAAACACCGCTAAAAGTAAAACCCTCAGCCGGGTTAAAGCCTCAGACTATGCCCTGGAAAAAGTAGAATACTTCCTGGAAAAATTCCTCGAATTCCACCTGGAAAGAAAATTCAACATGAAAAACACCATAAGAACCTTAAAGAGAAAAATCCCCTGTTAAAGAAAATCCCTGCCGAATAAAACCCGCCTGAATTGTATTCTCATACCCGCTTTACGATGTGAGGATTTTGAATCTTTAACTATATTATATATATTATAGCCAGGCGTATTTCTATCATTACCCTGAGACGTTTTATTAATGTCATCCTGGAGGCATTATATTAATGTCATGTCCATCCTGAAACATTTTATTACTGCCATCCTGAGACACTTCACTACTGTCATCCCGAGGCATTTCACTACTGTCATCCCGAGGCATTTCACTACTGTCATCCTGAGGCAAAGCCGAAGGATCTATAAATCCCCCTCCATTCTAGAGCATAATCCCCAAAAAGGGATTGAATTCATTTAAATAATATATTATTATGTATTCTATAATTGTTTTTAATAATTAAAATAGCTTGAAAACTGACAAGAAAAATCGGAACTTAAAGTTCATGTCCAGCACGGGATAGTAACAATAATGGTACTAAATTTATTGAATATAATAAGAAGGGATGTATGACATTATATTTAGTTATAATGTCATAGACAAAAGGTGTGTTAAATTATATTATTAAAAGAATCTTGAGGGGTTTTTCTGTAATATTATTGATAATTATTTTTTCGTTTTTTATTATACATCTAATGCCAGGTGACCCCGTAATGACAATGCTGGGGGATAAGGCTACCCACGATCAAATTGTAAATATGAGACAAGAGTTAAATCTGGACAAGCCTGTGGTAAAACAATTTTCCATTTGGTTAACGGGCTTTATACGTCTAGATATGGGAGATTCTTTACTTTGGAAGGAACCTGTAATAGAGATAATAATGTCAAGGATTGAGCCGACTTTTTTATTGGCATTGCTTGCTACGACAATTAGTGTTGTGTTAGGTGTTCCAACAGGTATTAAAGCAGCAAAAGAAAATGGTGAATTTTTCGACAAGTGTTTCTCCCTCGGATCATTAATATCTATATCATCTAGTTTGTTTTTAAGTTTTACTAAAAGTGAATCTTTTGCTAAGCCTTTTATGTATCCTAACGCCACATCTGTTCTTGAGCGAGTCCCTACTGTTTTTAATTCAAATATAAGGTTTGGATCTCTTATACGGCGTCTAATTAAAGCAGTATTAAAGACTATCGTTTCGACTAACCCATCTCTTGAGCCCCTAGTTACCTTTTCTAAAT
>JAHDSE010000021.1 GCA_018432955.1 Syntrophomonadaceae bacterium | reverse complement strand
GGGACGTTTTTGTTGTGTCATCTTTGATGACACAACAAAAACGTCCCCCTGTGTCATCCCCCTGTGTCATCAAAATACTAAAAAGAATCTGTGTTAATCTGCGTCCGCAGGATCTGTGTGCGAGCATAGCGAGCCTGTGACAAAAAAAATTTCCTTGCTGCGCAGTCTCTGTCTCATGTGCAGATTGGATAATAATTGGCTTCTTTTGTTCATATTTGCTTCCTCTTGTATTTTCTATTTTTTCTTGATATAATTTTCTCTGCAGTCTGTAGAGAGAACTGTTTATGATTCTATACAAATGGCCTGAAGAGAGGTGAAAACTGTGAAAAAAGAAATACATCCTGAATATTATCGTGCCAAAGCCAGGTGCGCCTGTGGAAATGAGTTTGAAGTGGGTTCTACCAAGGAGAATATAAAGGTTGAGATTTGCTCCAAATGTCACCCTTTCTACACAGGGAATAAAAACAGATTAGTAGATACAACAGGTAGAGTAGATAAGTTCAAGAAGAAATATGGTTTACAGTAATACAAGGCAGGGGCGATAGTCTCTGCTATTTACTTGTATACATTATAAATTCATATTGTTTTATGATATCACCCTGAGGCAAAGCCGAAGGGCTTGAGATTCCCTTTTCGGGCACAACTGATGCCAGCTTAGCTCACAATCAAGGAGAGCTGGCCTTCAGAATGAAAAATGGAGATTTTTGAATGATGCAAAAATCTCCATATCCATAAGGTGGTAATTATGAGTAAAAATTTTCAGTATGGGGGTATGGCGGTTATTGAGGGCGTAATGATGCGCGGGCCGAAGCGTACTTCACTTGCTGTAAGAAAACCGGATGGCAGTATAGAAGTCGAAGAAGAGGCCAACAGTGATCTGGCTTCACGCTATCCGTTTTTGAAATGGCCTTTTATCCGGGGAACTCATGTTCTCATAGATTCCATGGTAATGGGTATTCGTATGTTAAACAAGTCTGCCAATATGTCTCTGGAAGAAGAAGAGGAAGAACTCAGCACCACGGAAATATTTCTTACCGGTTTATTTGCTTTTGCTCTGGCAGTACTTCTTTTTGTGGTTCTTCCGACAGCAATAGTACACTTCAGCAGTAATTATCTGGGTAATGCTTTAAGCCAGAATATCATTGAAGGTATTATAAGGATTGCTTTCTTTCTTTTATATGTTTATGCCATATCCAAAATGGAAGATATCCAAAGAGTGTTTTCTTATCACGGTGCTGAACACAAATCCATTTTTGCTTATGAGGCAGGAGAAGAACTTAAAGTAGAGAACGTACGCAAGTACAGTACCCTCCATCCCCGCTGCGGGACCAGTTTTTTATTGATAGTAATGGTAATTTCCATACTGGTTTTCGCCCTGTTGGGAGAAGGGGACCTCTTTTATCGCATATGGTCCAGACTGGCAGTATTGCCTGTAATCGCTGGCCTGGGTTATGAATTTCTGAAATTCAGCGGGAAATATTATGCAAATGACTGGGCCAGGTTTCTGATAGCTCCCGGTCTGTACTTGCAAAAACTGACTACCAGTGAACCTGATGACAGTATGCTGGAAGTAGCTATAACAGCTTTGCAGGCAGTTCTGGAGCTGGAAGCGCAGAATGGACTCTGCCAGGAATCCCCGACCTAGATGGAGCAAACAGAAAATGAGTTATTATACTAGGATACTTATTATTTGCAGTCTGGGAGGGAAACATTAAGAATGCTGAAAAAATTGGAAAAATTAGAGGAAAAATATAATGAAATAAATGAGCTTTTGAGCAAGACAGAGATAATCAATGATCAGAGCCAGTATCAGAAGTATGCTAAAACCCATGCGGAATTGAGCGAAATAATTGGCAAATATCGTGATTATAAATCTGTTCTGCAAGAGCTCAAGGACACTCTGGAAATGCTGGAGGAAGACAATGAAGAGGAATTCAAACAAATGCTGCTGGAGGAAAAAAGCAAGTTGCAGCAGCAGCAGGATATTCTGGAAGAAGAACTGAAGGTATTGCTTCTGCCCAGGGATCCTAATGATGAAAAAAGTGTTATTATGGAAATACGTGCTGGTACTGGCGGGGAAGAGGCAGCTCTTTTTGCCGCAGACCTTTTTCGCATGTATACCCGCTACGCGGAATACCAGGGCTGGAAAATTGATATTATGGATTCCCACTATACCGATATTGGAGGTATTAAGGAACTGGTTTTTGTTGTTGATGGTCATGGAGCATACAGCAAACTCAAATATGAATCCGGGGTTCACAGGGTTCAGCGTATACCTGCAACAGAGTCAGGCGGCCGCATTCATACGTCAGCAGCTACGGTAGCAGTACTGCCTGAAGCAGAGGAAGTGGAAGTCGAAATCGATCCCAATGAAATTCGGGTGGATGTTTATTGTTCCAGTGGACCTGGGGGGCAGTCGGTTAATACCACTCAGTCAGCAGTCAGATTGACCCATATCCCCAGCGGTCTGGTGGTGACCTGCCAGGACGAAAAGTCTCAACATAAAAACAAGGCCAAGGCATTGCGGGTATTGAGGGCGAGACTCAAGGAAATAGCAGAAGAAGAAAAAAATGCTGAAATGGCTGGAACCAGGAAAAACCAGGTGGGCAGCGGCGACCGCAGTGAACGGATCCGTACTTATAATTTTCCCCAGGGAAGAGTCAGCGACCACCGTATAAATCTTACTTTACACAAATTGGATATCATTCTCGCAGGACAACTGAAAGAAGTAATTGAGCCCCTTATAGCTCATGACCAGGCGGAAAGATTGAAACAGGTGGAATAAGTGCAGCAACAATGGAGGATAAAAGAAATACTTGAATGGACTACCCGGTTTTTTATGGAAAAGGGTATTGAAGAGCCTCGCCTGGAAGCAGAGGTTTTACTGGCCCGGGTTCTACAAAAAGACCGGGTTTATTTATATGCAAATTATGAAGCCCCGGTTAATCAGGAAGAACGTGTTTCTTACCGGGGCTTTATCAGCAGACGGGTTAATGGTGAACCACTGGCTTATATTGTTGGATACAAGGAATTTATGTCACTGGAATTCAAGATCAGTCCAGATGTACTTATTCCCCGCCCGGATACTGAATTATTGGTAGAAACGGTTATAGATCTGGCAAGGGACAAAGGAGATTTGAGAATATGTGATGTGGGTACCGGCTCGGGAGCCATTGCTGTAAGTCTGGCTTATTACCTGCCTGATTCCTGTGTTTATGCCAGTGATATTTGCAGCAGAGCCCTGGAAATAGCCAGGAAGAATGCCCAAAGGCATAAAGTGGATGTTCATTTTTCCCTGGGGGATCTTTTGTATCCGCTGTTAAACGAGAAAAAATTTGATGTAATAACCGCTAATTTACCCTATATTTCTCCTGCTGAGTATGCAGAACTGGAACAAGGGGTCAGGATTTACGAGCCCAGGGAAGCATTGCTGGCTTCAGGGGACGGTTTGGATATATACCGCCGTTTTCTTCCCCAGGCATTTACTATGTTGAAGTCTGGTGCTTATCTTTTTATTGAAATAGGCTCTGGGCAGGGGGAACAAGCGCTTAATATGGGACAGGAATTTGAATTTTCCCGCAGGCAAATTCTTAAGGATACGGCAGGGCGGGATCGCCTTTTAGTATTGAGAAAGGAGTGATTGATTCTGAATACGCTTTGTTTAAAAGTAAATCCCGTAAAACCTGAAGCAGATAAAATCACTCTGGCTGCTGCTTTTATAAGAAAGTCGGAATTGGTAGCTTTCCCTACGGAAACGGTTTATGGTCTGGGTGCTCTGGCCTTCGATCCTGCAGCAGTAAAAAAAATTTTTCTGGCCAAGGAAAGACCGGCTGACAAGCCGCTGCTTGTCCATATAAGCAAGCTTGAACAACTGGCAGGGCTGGTTAAGAGTATTCCGGCAGATGCACGCCTTCTGATGGACAGGTTCTGGCCGGGGCCTCTTTCCATAATATTGCCGGCCAGGGAAGAAGTACCGGCAATTGTCAGGGGAGGGAAAAACACGGTCGGCTTGCGAATGCCTTCTCATCCGGTAGCACTTGCACTCATCGAAGCAGCAGGCCCTATTGCTGCTCCCAGTGCCAATCTATTCTCTCGCCCCAGCCCTATTTCAGCAGAGCATGTTAAAGCAGACCTGGACAGCAGGATTGCTGTGATATTGGATGCAGGTACTACCGGCCTGGGCCTGGAGTCCACCATTATAGATATGAGCGGGATGGACTATCAAATTCTGCGACGGGGAGGAATTCCGGAAGAAGCTCTACGGGAGGTACTGGGAGTCAGCTTGAAGTTTTTGAACTCCAGCACAAAAGAAAAGGAGATTTTACAGAAGAGCAGGAGCCTTGTTCTTGTCTGTAAAGATATGAATCAATTGGAGAGCAGCATATGTGAATATGAAAAAACAAATAAAAAGGTTGCTGTAGTACATAATAATTATTCTAACCAGCATATTAATGCTAATGTATTCAGAGAATATCAAGTGGATCTGGATGGGATAAGTATTGAAGAAAGCCATCAACAGTCTTTATATTCAATTTTAAGGGATGCAGAAGAACAAGGAATCGATGTCCTTTTATTTGCGCCTTTTCCATCGAATCTATCGGGTACGGCTTCTGCCTGGCTGGAAAGAATAAAAAATGCTGCTGGAATGGAGATCTGAAGTCGGAGGTCAGAGGCCAGAGGCAGGAGGTCGGACGACGTAAGAGCGAATAAAAGGATGAAGACGCTTCCATGCGGTGGTGAGCAGATTTTACCTCCCTGATTAGGAGGGTATTATGTATGAACAGTTGATTAATATTATTTTAATATCTATAGTCCTCGGTCTGGATGCTTTTTCTCTATCCCTGGGAATGGGTTTAAAAGGAGTAAGCCGTGATTATGAATTCAGATTTGCCCTTACAGTAGGCTTATTACATATATTGATGCCATTAATGGGATTAAACCTGGGTCTGCTGGCCGGTAATTTTCTGGGCAAATGGGCAGGAAGGCTGGGAGCTGCAGTTCTTTTTTATATTGCCATAGGTTTTATCCGCAAGGGATATGAAGAGAGCAGAGTACAACGAATAAAATTTAATGAAAAACATAAGGTGTTCGATAGTTCTTTGTTTTTAAATCAAAGCTGGAAGGCTATTCTTTTTTTAGCTGTTTCAGTAAGTGTGGATGCCTTGACAGTAGGCTTCAGTTTAGGTACTTTTAATATGCCTGTATTAATTAGTTCAGCCATTATGGGTGTAAGTGCCGGAAGCATGACACTGCTTGGTTTTTGCAGTGGAAGGATTTTCGGCAGACTGCTGGGGTCCTGTGCTCAGATTTTTGGAGGACTAATATTGTTTATTCTGGCTCTTAAGATGCTGCTTTAGAGATACCGGATGTCAAGGGGAAGTTTCTCCTTGCACCTGTGAATAATGAGGAGGAAGCAAGTTGAAAAGGATATTGTTTGTATGCACAGGCAATACCTGCAGAAGTCCTATGGCCCAGGCTCATCTGTTAAATATCCTGCAAAATCATGGAAATAACTGCCCTGAAGAAATTGAAGTTCTTTCTGCTGGTTTATTCACGACTGAGGGAATGCCGGCGTCATCCCAGGCAATAGAGGCCCTTTTATTGGATGGCATTGATATTTCATCTCATAGAACACAGGAGCTGAGCCAGAAAATGCTGGAGGGTGCCGACCTGATTATTACCATGACCATGATGCAGTGTCAAGAACTGAGGGAAAGGTTTCCAGATAAAAAAGAAAATATACATACAATAAGCCAGTTAGCTGATAATGGTGATGAAGACATCCTGGATCCTTTTGGAATGGGGCTTCAATCCTACATTAATACTTCGCGGCAATTGAAAAATTTATTAGCGGTAATTTTTAATATACATTTTTCGGCCAAGGAAGAAAATCAATAGTGTATTTTAACAGGGGGTTGAGGAAAAGAATGAAGATAGCCATAGGTTGTGATCATGCGGGGGTGCAGTTAAAGAAAGCTATTATCGAATATCTGCAGGAAGATGCTTATGAAATAGTTGACTGCGGGACCTTTTCCGAGGAATCAGTAGATTATCCTGATATTGCCGAGCTTGTTGCCGGGGAGGTTCTCAGGAATAATAATACCCAGGGCATACTTATATGCGGAACAGGGATTGGTATTTCTATAGCAGCGAATAAGATTAATGGAATAAGAGCTGCGCTTTGCCACAATTCTTTTTGTGCACGCCTCGCACGGGAACACAATGATGCTAATATTCTGGCCATAGGCGCACGCATAACTGGAGTTGATCTGGCCAGAGATATAATAAAAACATTTTTAAAAAGTAATTTTCAAGCAGGGAGACACCTGCGCAGGGTAGAAAAAATAAATAGACTGGAACAAAAGAGTTGTGAAAGGGGTTAAAAGAGTGGATTATATCGAAAAATATGTGAAACCGGTTGATCCTGAAGTTGCTGAAGCTATAAATAATGAAGAATTAAGGCAGAACAACAAATTGGAATTGATAGCTTCAGAAAATTTTGTTTCCCGAGCTGTAATGGCAGCCCAGGGCTCTGTTATGACCAATAAATATGCCGAGGGTTTGCCGGGGCAAAGATATTATGGTGGCTGTGAGTATGTTGATGTGGTTGAAGAACTGGCACGTGAGCGAGTTAAAACTATTTTTGCTGCCGAGCATGCCAATGTACAACCCCACTCAGGTGCACAGGCTAATACGGCTGTTTATTTTGCCGCATTAAAACCGGGCGAAACCATAATGGGAATGAACCTCAACCATGGTGGACACCTTACCCATGGGAGCAAAGTGAATATTTCCGGTAAATATTTTAACATTGTAGACTATGGTGTGAACCGGGAAACAGAAACCATAGATTATGTAGAACTGCGTGAGACCGCTTTAAAAACCCGTCCGCAAATGATAGTTGCCGGGGCCAGTGCCTATCCCCGTATAATAGATTTCAAAAAATTCCGGGAAATTGCGGATGAAGTGGGGGCCTATCTTTTTGTCGATATGGCTCATATTGCCGGCCTTATAGCTGCCGGGCTGCATCCCAGTCCGGTACCTTATGCTGACTTTGTCAGCTCTACTACTCACAAAACTCTGCGCGGGCCCAGGGGCGGTTTTATTCTGTGCGGGAAAGAATGGGCACAGAGGATTGATAAAGCGGTATTTCCTGGTATACAGGGTGGGCCTTTAATGCATACTATTGCTTCCAAGGCGGTATGCTTTAAAGAAGCTTTGTCTGAGGAATTTAAAGCATATCAGCAGGATATAAAAGATAATGCTGCAGTTCTGGCTTCTTCATTGCTGGACAATGGCTTGCGCCTGGTTTCCGGAGGTACGGATAATCATCTCATGCTTGTTGATGTACGTCCCAAAGGCCTTAACGGAAGGGATGCCGAGACTATTCTGGAGTCGGTAAATATAACCGTCAATAAAAATACTATTCCTTTTGACCCAGAAAAACCTACCATTACAAGTGGTATTCGCTTAGGTACTCCGGCCCTTAGCAGCAGGGGTATGAAGCAAGCAGATATGAAACAAATAGCTCAGGCCATTGCTATTGCACTGGATAATCCTGGTAATCCAAAAAAGCTCGAAGAGGCCCGGAACATAGTAAAAGAACTTTGTGCCCGGTATCCGCTTTATTAAACAATAGAGGAGAATTGTATATGGAAACAAAAACCCTTTCTTTGCCCCGCTTGAACCAGCTTAATCCTACTCTGGAATCGACTGCCTTGAAGCTGATGGAGGAGGCCGGAGAACTTGCTCAGGCAATAGGTAAATACAGGGGCTTAAGCGGAGAGGAAGTTCAAATGGATGAGGAAACGGTCGTTGGTGAAATTGCCCGGGAACTTCTTGATGTTGCTCAGACAGCAGTTACCATGATGTTTGTAATGGAAGAAAAATACGGGATAAATATTGACAGTTTACTAAATAATCATAAGATGAAGCTTGAAAGAAAAGGCTATCTTTCTTTATAAAAAGATTTATTTTAAAAAAAAATAAAATTAAGCATAATAAACAAGAGGATTTTGTTTATTTTTATAGAAATAGTTAAACTCGTGAAAAAATATACAATAAAAATGTTTATCTTGTATAATAATACTCTTATTAGCTGAGGCAAATATTTTAATAATTTCAAAAAAAGGATTTTGCTTTTTTGTGACGAATAATAATCAGGGAGTGTTTGCAGCCAGAAAAGAAAAGGTGTGAGTTAATGGCTCAAAAAGACGGAAAGAACTGGGTAAGATCCCTCAGTGATGCCATCAATATGGCTACTACTGTTGCAGCTTCAATTGCCCTGGGTTATTTCGGGGGGAAATGGCTGGACGGCAGATTTGATACTGAACCATGGCTGACCCTGCTCGGGTTTATGCTGGGTGTAGCAACGGGTATTAAAGTAATGTGGCAAAAAACCATGAACGGTAAGAAGGGGTCTGTGTCTGAAAAAAACGACAGTGAAAGTGGATTTTAGACAAGTATAGAAATACCAACAGATTGTATTAATAATCGGTATCATCCGAAGGCAGACCTTTTGCCTTTGGTTTGAAGTTTTCAGCTCAGTCCAGGGAAAAGACTGAAAAAAATCCTTATAGGAAGGGGGGATAAAAGAAAATGATATTTGGTATGTGGGATAGCACCTTGTTCCATATAGGGCCTATAGCGGTAGACCATTTGGTAGTAACTGAATGGGCAATTATTGCTTTGATCGGTATCATAGGGTTTATGGCTACCAGGGAAATGCAAGTGGTTCCGCGTGGTTTACAGAACGCATGGGAAGCAATTATAATTTTTACTTACGACTTCTTTACCCAGCTAATGGATAAAGAACATGTAGCTAAAAAATGGGCTCCTTTGCTCACCGCATTTTTCCTGTTTATTCTTGTGAGCAACTACAGCGGTCTCATTCCTGGAGCAGCACACATTGAAGGCTTTCAGCCTCCCACCAGTAACTGGAACGTGACAATGACTCTGGCTTTGATTACATTTTTCGCAGTTCATGTAGCAGGTTTTTCCGAACACGGAGGACATTACCTGCATCACTTTGTCAGTCCCAGCGTTGCAATGTTACCATTAAATCTGGTCGAAGAGGTGGCACACCCGTTGTCCCTTACCGTCCGTCTATTTGGTAATATATTTGGTGAGGAGATGGTAATAGCCTTTTTGCTATTTATGGCTCCTTTTGTTGTTCCATCAGCCATAATGGGTCTGAGTTTACTGCTTGGTGCTATCCAGGCGATAGTTTTCACAATTCTGTCAGCTAGTTATATAGCTGCTTCTACTGGAGAGGGTCATTAACAAAATATAAAAATTTTGCTCAATGTATAAATCATTAGAGCATGCAAGGAGGGAAAAAGATGGGCGTCGCATTAGGCGCTGGTCTAGCTGTATCAATCGCCGGTATCGGTGGTGGTATAGGAATGGGTGTTGCTGGAGGTAAGGCTTTTGAAGCTATTGCCAGACAGCCTGAAGTCGGAGGGGATGTAAGAACCCTTCTCTTCATAACTCTGGCTTTTATTGAAACCCTGACTATTTATGGTCTACTCATTGCATTCATGTTGGTTGGTAAAGCGTAAAGGTAAAATATACGTGGACTTAGATTTGCAGGCGATAGAAGCATATTTACCTGGTTTAAAGCAAGTGCTCTATCGCCTCAAATACTATTTGCTCTAGAGATTGGAGGTAGCACATCCGTGAGAAGTAAGAAGAGGTTTAGTTTATCTGTTCTCCTTTTGACCATGATAATGGTAATGGGATTTGCGACCTTCTGCATGGCCTCAGCACATGGAGGAAATGTACCGATTTCACAACCGGCAGGGGAGACACCCAGATTTTTGAATTATTATGTAATTGGTTGGTCAGCAGTTAACTTTTTCATATTGCTGGCTCTACTTTACAAATTTGCTTATAATCCCATAAATGCCATGTTGGAACAACGTACGAACACCATTGAGGGTTCACTCAAGCATGCAGAAGAAGTCAAATTGGAAGTTGAACAGATGAGGAAAGAAACCCAAACTAATCTGGCCGAATCGCGCAAGGAAGCTCAGGAAATTGTAGCCCGGGCTACCAAAGGGGCTGAGGAAGCCAAAAATGAAATCATTAACAAAGCTCAAGAAGAAGCAAAGAATCTTAAAAATAAGGCAACTGCAGAAATTCAAGCTGCTACCGAACAGGCTAAGGTTGAATTAAAGGATACTGCTGCTGCCCTGGCTATTATGGCTGCAGAAAAGGTATTAAGCAGAAGTCTTAATGATGATGATCATCAGAAAATGGTTAAAGAATTTGTTAATGAGGCGGGAGATTTGTTATGTTAAACAAAAGCGTCGCCAGGCGCTATGCTGAAGCTTTTTTTAGCATTGCCCAGGAAAACACTAAAGTAGATGAGTACCAGCAGGAACTGGAGACTATAGTTCAGACTAATCAGGAAGTTGATGGTCTGGAGCAATATTTTGCTCATTTACTTATCCCTGCCAAAGAGAAAAAAGAACTCGCCGTTAGAATATTTTCAGAAAGAGTTTCCCCGATAACATTGAATTTTTTCCTTATGATAATTGATAAGAGGCGGGAAACGTACCTGGCAGTTATTATGGAAGAATACAGGGAAATGGCTGACGAATCCAGGAACATTACCAAAGCCAACTTGATTTCAGCACGGCAAGTACCTGAGGAAGAAGTCAATAACCTGGCTGCACAACTAACTGCTACTACAGGAAAAACAGTACAGTTGGTGCAAACTGTTGATGAGTCGCTCATAGGCGGGGTAAAGCTGCGGATAGGAGACCAGATAATCGACGCTACCGTGGCCAAAAAACTGGAAATGCTGAAACAACAACTCAAACAAGCGAAGATAAGTTAATGCGATAGGGGTGAGCACATAAATGAGTATAAGACCGGAAGAGATTAGCGCCATATTAAAAGAACAAATAGAGCGCTACCAATCCGAGGTCGAGGTCAGTAATGTGGGCTCTGTCATATATGTCGGTGACGGTATTGCTCGTGTATATGGACTACAGGGTGCCATGTCTGGAGAATTGTTAGAGTTCCCCGGAGGGACTGTCGGAATGGTTCTAAACCTTGAAGAAGACAATGTTGGAGCGGTTCTATTAGGACAATATTCACACATCAAAGAAGGAGATGTGGTCAAAGCTACCGGAAGAATTATGGAGGTTCCGACCGGCGATGCTATGCTAGGACGTGTGGTAAATGCACTCGGCCAGCCAATCGATGGCAAGGGGCCTATAAATACCAGCACCTCCCGTCCAGTGGAGAAGGTTGCTCATGGTGTGGTAACACGTGCACCTGTTGATACACCTATGCAGACCGGCCTTAAAGCTATCGACTCCATGGTACCCATCGGCAGGGGCCAGCGCGAGTTGATTATAGGTGACAGACAGGTTGGGAAGACAGCCATCGGTGTTGACGCCATAATCAACCAAAGAGATAAAAAAGATATGATATGTATCTATGTTGCTATAGGCCAAAAGCAGGCTGGTATAGCTGGAATAGCGGCCAAGCTCGAAGAAATGGGCGCTATGGATTATACCATAATAGTTGCGGCTACTGCTTCCGAGCCGGCTCCGCTGCTTTATATTGCTCCATATGCCGGAGTTGCTATGGCTGAAGAATTCATGGAAGGTCAATCAAAAGACGTATTAATTATCTATGACGACCTTTCCAAACATGCGGTAGCTTACCGCGAAATGTCCCTCCTGCTCCGTCGTCCTCCCGGACGCGAAGCTTATCCAGGAGACGTTTTTTATCTTCATTCCAGGTTGCTGGAGAGAGGATGCAAACTCAATGAGAACTATGGCGGCGGTTCAATAACAGCACTGCCGATTATTGAAACCCAGGCAGGTGACGTATCGGCCTATATTCCCACCAATGTTATATCCATTACTGACGGCCAGATATATCTGGAAACCGACCTCTTCTATGCAGGTCAGCGTCCTGCGATTAATGCGGGTTTGTCAGTCAGCCGTGTTGGCGGTTCAGCGCAAACGAAGGCTATGAAATCAGTTGCCGGGCAGTTGCGACTGGACCTGGCTCAATATCGTGAGTTGGCCGCTTTTGCCCAGTTCGGATCTGATCTGGATAAAGCTACCATGGCAAGGCTGACCCGTGGTGAAAGGGTTACCGAGATTCTTAAACAGGGTCAGTATGTACCCATGCCCATGGAGGAACAGGTAGTTTCGATATATGCTGGGGTCAATGGTTACCTTGACGATATTCCCCGTGATAAGTTAGGGGAGTTTGAAGTTGATTTCCTGAAGTTTATCCGCGGTACCTATGCAGATATTCTAACCACCATCAGAGAAAGCGGTAAATTAAATGACGTTGAAGAAAAACTGGTTAAGGCGATAAATGAATTCAAGTCCACGTTTGCGGTTTAGGTGGTGAAATAGATGGCAGCAGGTACAAAGGAATTTAAAAGAAGGATTGCAAGTGTAAAAAACACCCAGCAGATTACCAAGGCTATGAAAATGGTAGCCGCCGCCAAGTTGCGTCGTGCACAGGAAGCCGCTGAAGCATCCCGACCATATACCGAGACATTACAGGGTACCCTGGCCAGATTGGCCGCAGTTGCCTATGATGTAAAGCATCCTCTCCTCGATAAAAGAGAGGAGATAAGGAAAGTAGGGTATATACTTGTAACAGCTGACAGAGGACTATGTGGTGGTTTTAACACCAACCTGATCCGTACTGCCAGTGATACCATGCGGGAAGACGAAAGAAAGATTGAAAATGGTATTATTGCTGTAGGGCGCAAGGGCAGAGACTTCTTTAGAAAGCGCAGTGGCAATATCGACGCAGAATTTGTTAATCTGGGTGACAATGTCAGCTATGCAGATGCAAGGGAAATTGGTCAATATGTAACCAATGCCTATGAAAATGGCGAGGTAGACGAAGTTTACCTGGTATTTGCCCGGTTTGTAAATGCGCTCAGGCAAATTCCTACCGTTACCAAGATATTGCCTATCGAAACACTTAGCCAGGAGGAAACTGCGGGGGAACATAACATAGATTATCTCTATGAACCCAGTGCTGAGGATATCCTCCTGACGCTGTTACCAAGATATATAGGCAGTCAGATATATAATAGCATGCTGGAAAGCAAAGCCAGTGAGCATGGTGCTCGGATGACCGCTATGGGTAACGCTACGGAAAATGCCGGCGAAATAATCGATAACCTGACTCTGGAAATGAACAAGGCCAGGCAAAAAGCCATAACTGATGAGATTCTGGATATTGTTGGTGGAGCCGAGGCTCTCAATAAATAGTATAAACAAAATGCCACACTAATAGTGCCGAAGCTCTCAATAAAGGAGGAAAGTAGAGAATGGCGAATGTAACATATGGAGAGGTAGTTCAGGTTATAGGTGCGGTTATTGATATTCGTTTCAAACCTGGTGAACTGCCGGATCTGATGAACGCTATTACCATAAGGTCAGCGGAACAGGAAACTGCAACCGCTTCAGAAGTTGATGTTACCCTGGAAGCCATGCAGCTTCTGGGAAATGATGTTGTAAGGTGTGTTGCCTTACAGGCTACTGATGGAATATCCAGGGGGATGAAAGCCACTAACACCGGTGCAGCTATCAAGGTGCCGGTTGGCGAAGGAACTCTGGGAAGAATAGTAAATGTGCTGGGGCAGCCGGTGGATGATGCCGGACCGGTAGAAGCTGCTGATTACTGGGAAATCCATCGTGACCCACCCGATTTGACCAATCAGCTGCCAGCCACAGAACAGCTGGAAACCGGAATAAAGGTTACTGATCTCATATGCCCCTATGCAAAGGGTGGAAAGATTGGGCTGTTTGGCGGTGCAGGTGTTGGTAAGACCGTTATTATTCAGGAGCTAATAAGAAATATCGCGTATGAAGCCGGCGGATATTCAGTATTCACCGGAGTTGGAGAACGTACCCGTGAAGGAAATGACCTCTGGGGTGAAATGGTTGAATCAGGAGTTATCGATAAGTGTGCCTTGATATTCGGACAGATGAATGAACCGCCTGGAGCAAGATTGCGGGTTGGTTTGACTGGTCTGACAGTTGCGGAGTATTTCCGTGACTATTCAGGACTGGATGTTCTGATATTTATTGATAATATATTCCGCTTTGCTCAGGCAGGTAATGAAGTGTCCGCGCTGTTGGGCCGCATGCCATCAGCTGTTGGTTATCAGCCTACCCTGGCAACCGACATGGGTTTATTGCAGGAACGTATTACAACCACTCGTAAAGGATCAATTACCTCAGCTCAGGCAGTATATGTCCCGGCTGATGACTTGACTGACCCGGCTCCGGCTACAACTTTTGCCCACTTGGATGCTACCCTGGTTCTATCCCGTGCTATATCGGAGCTGGGAATCTACCCGGCAGTTGATCCTCTGGATTCAACGTCCAGGATTTTGGACCCGCAGTTGGTCGGTGAAAAGCACTATAATACTGCTCGCGGTGTTCAGATGATACTGCAGAGGTACAAAGAGCTTCAGGATATCATAGCTATATTGGGTATGGATGAGCTCAGTGACGAGGACAAAGTTATAGTTGCCCGCGCCAGGAAGATACAGAGATTCTTGTCGCAGCCCTTCCACGTTGCGGAACAGTTCACTGGTTCTCCGGGAATATATGTGCCGATAGCCGAAACTGTTGATTCCTTTGACGAAGTTTTAGAAGGCAAACATGATTCAATACCTGAAGGAGCATTCCTTTTTGCAGGTAATATTGATACAGTGGTCGCTAAAGCAAAAGGAATGGAGGCGTAGCCTATGGCAGAAAACACCTTCATGGTTGAGATAGTAACCCCGGAACGGATTCTCTATAAAGACGAGATTCAGTTTTTGGTTGCTCCCGGTGTCGAAGGTGAATTGGGTGTAATGAAAAACCATGCGCCATTGGTTGCAGCGTTGAAAATTGGTGTGTTACGCTATAAAGATGCCGCTGGAAAGCCTCAGCAGATTGCATTGAGCGGTGGTTTTATGGAGGTTGTTGATAATGTAGGCCGTATTTTGGCAGAGACAGCAGAACATGGCAGAGATATCGATGTCCTGCGTGCGAAAGCTGCCAGGGAAAGAGCTGAAAGACGGCTGGCGCAACAGTCCGAAGAGGTTAATTATACCCGTGCTCGTATGGCCTTGCAGAGAGCTATTGCAAGGATAAAGGCATCGGAACCCAGCATATAAAAAGTTTTTCTTAGCCGGGGGGCTATATTGCCTTCCGGCTTTTATTTTCTTTATTTTAATATTATAATTAAAACCAGATCTATAATAATGTAGAGATATTATTCGGGGGAGTTATAGAGTTGATAATATGGAAAATATGCTGAAAACATTAATAATTATTACCTTATGTTATTATCTTTTGAAGGGATTAATTTATCTGATGTTGTGGCAAACAACAGTTAAGCTGGAGGAGAGAGCCAGAGCTGAAAAGAATAAGAAAAAGGCTGAAAAGGAAATGGAAGAAGAATTATGGCGAAGAGATAATTTTGATGAGGAAGATGACAACTGATATACACAGTTCTTAAAATGAGGTGAGTAACGTGTTATATAAGGGGTTTATGGTGCTGATAGCTGCTGTATTCTTAATGAGCATTACTTTTGCAGTCTTAATATGGCAACAGTGTATTAAATTTGAGAAAAAAGCTCTGGCGGCGAAGAAAAGGCAGGAAGAATATATAGCTCAGCTGGAATTGGAGCAGAAAACGGAACGAGACCGAATACAAAAAGAAATGGAAAAAGAAACGGCTGAATTGGAAGAATCGGGTTCTGATCAGGATGATCTAATGGATAATCTTGCCCGGACATGAGTTGACTGTGTAAGCTGTAAGAATAAAATGCATGAGCCAAGAATAAAAGACAAGAGCCTGTATTTTTCAGGTTCTTGTCTTTTGTGTTATTGAGAGTTTGGCATAATTTTAAAAAATCCAGGATGTCATTCTGGGTGTTACCTTAATCGTGAGCAAAGCGAACATCAGTAGTGCCAGGAGGCTGAATCTTAAGATCCTTCGGCCTTGCCTCAGGATGACAGTACGAAAGAATGAATATGCAAAATCCTCAATTAGGAAAAACAGAGAAGAAAACCGAATCCTCATTTGGGAATAAATCAGCTCCCTAATGGCAAGAATCATTTTAAACCACAAATGGAGGTTTAAAATGAAACAGGCTCTGATGTATGTAATCATTTTTGTTATTTTATGTTCATTAGCAGACTATAGTATCGATAATACTTTTGCCAGACAAATAGACAAACAATCGCCATATCATCTGGCATTGGCGTCAATAGGGGCAAAATCACTGGAATCTCGTATGGACTCGTGGGCAAAAATGAGGACAGCCCCTGGGGCAGAAGATTTAAAATCATGCCTGGAAAATATACTTGTTGCCTTTAAACTACCTGTAAAAAAGGATGAGTTCATCCTGGAAAGTCACGAAAATACCCTCATATTACGATATGAAGTAAGGTTTTCAGAGCTAGTTTATTGTTTTGCAATTGAATCCAATATAGATAAGAATGAGTGCTATCTCTTGACGAGTATTATTTCCAGTGACAGCAAGGTAGTATGGAGAGATTATCAAAAAATTTATCAGGATTTACTGGGATTGGATTGGGAGTCATATTATCTCTATACTGCGTCAATTGATACTGCTTTAAGCAATGAAAGCCGCAAGGAATGTATGAATGTATTAATGAAAAATCTGGGGGTTGCAGAAGCCGAAATATATGAAAACGGGGTAATAACAAGTTCAGCCGGTTACAGTGAAACATTGGAACAAGATATCAGGGCTGTCAAGGCAGGAAAAAGGAAATATAATGTGCAAGCTGCACTGAGAAGCATCCTTGATCGAGAAAAGACCCATGTCTACATAGGTATGCCCTTAATTATGGCTGATTACTAAGTAAAGCAGGAGCAGCACATAAGCCAGAAACAGGGGGTGGTGGGGTTGGACAGGGGGACGGTTCTTT
>JAHDSE010000058.1 GCA_018432955.1 Syntrophomonadaceae bacterium | reverse complement strand
GGACCAGGGGGACGGTTCTTGTGGTTTTGGCTGGTTCTGTGAACCAGCCAAAACCACAAGAACCGTCCCCCTGGTCCCCTGCCCCTGGTCCCCTGGTCCCCCCTTAAACTGCCGTCTATTTACGGACCCAGCCCGCTATTCCATCGGCAAACTCATTAAATACAGCGGTATAATTATAGTCCTCATTGCCGAATTCCTCATGCAATCTCTGGTATACCTTGTTCATGAGTTCCTGCCCGCCTATAGCTGCCAGCATTTCAATCTGGGAAATAATTTGAAATCCCCAGAAATCACATCTTTTAAGTTCGAAGGTATCTCCTTTAAAACTTTTTATATTTCCTTTCAACATCTCTTTTCTCAGTTTTTCCATATCATCATTTCCGTTGAAAACAGGGCTCTGGCAGATTTGACAATTGTCCCCAAAATCAATTTGGCAGGTTTGGCGAAACTCTTTAATGTAATCAATTATTTTTTTACTCAGCCTCAACACCAGTTCATCTTCAGAATAGAATTTCTGCGTCTCTTCCCGCATCGCTATCACCTTTCTCTTCTTTAATATGAGCCAGGCAGTATCAAATTACTTTTTAAAATTAGCTATTACATATCCCACTATCAGTCCTGCACAGGTTCCAGCAATCAGCAGCCAAACATTAACCTCCATGCTCTTCCTCCCCCGGTCTTTTACTCTTGGATTCTATAAAAGGCTTTCTTTTCCTCTATAAGGCCAGGATAAATCAAATCGAAAATCCCTTGCTACAAATGTTTTATCTATCTCACGAGCAAGAGATTAATTCCGGTGATAAGCATTAATACACCTGTTATCCTGATAAAAAGACTGCTGTATTTTATCCCTAAGCGTCTGTACCATAGCTTAGGAGCAATTGCTACAGGGAATACCGCCAGAGCAATGCCCAATATAGCCAGCAAGACAGGCATACCCAGATCTATAAGTATCGGATTCCCGCTTATAGCCTTGAAAACAAAAGGAAGAACAGCAAACAATACTACCCACGCCAAAATCAGCAGTACAGCCACAGGTCCTTTTTCTCTGTTTAATTGGATAAATCGCTCGATTTTTTCCTGACATTCCGGGGAACAATAGCGCAGCTCCATCTCTTCCATGCGGCCGCCCAGGAACACCTCCCTTTCCATTCTCTTCTTGCAATCAGCCTTTCTGCAGTAGCTACATCTGTTAATCTTAACCACCCCATCCAAAGATCTTAAATACATTATATCAGTTATATTTGTTTTTTCTCCACTTCCGCATAAGCCAGAAACTGCGTCGTAGGGTAATAGACGCTGGTTCGCTGCGCTCACACACAGATAAACACGGATTTTTT
>JAHDSE010000157.1 GCA_018432955.1 Syntrophomonadaceae bacterium | reverse complement strand
CACAGTATTTTTTTAGAAGAGCTCCTGCTATTTCCTGCCACCTAAAGACTTTGGCGAAGTCGTTGACATCCAATTCGTGGCCCGGTGTATAAAGCCTGTCCCAGTCCTTGTCCAGGAGCAAATTATAGAGTATCTCTTTATTCAGGTTAAGGTTGTACCATCTCTGCTCATCCTTATATCTGTGCAAGTGAAAATATATCTCCTCAAAGTTCATAAATGCCAGGTGTTTTTCTTCAAAGCTGTGGAGCTCAAATCTGCCAGCACTTCCTGTTTCAGCTTTTTCACTGGCGATAAGCTGAATTCGCGGATACCAGTTTACTACTACAGGGTTCCTGTAGATATATTGATTGGGTAATGAGAGGGTAGGACGGGGAGCATCCTTTTTAAAATTGACATTATCCTTTACCTTCAGTACCTTGAGCCTGCTTCTTTCAGGTACAGTAGGAATAACCGCAATATCTATCCTTACAGGTTTTTTATCTGCAGGGAGTCCTTCTTCTTCCAGATATTCTTTAAACTGCTTCATGTAATCTGCTCTTACACCAAAAACATTGAGAGTTTCCAATTCAGGAAGGTTTTGAGGTATTTCCAAATCAGGATCATCCAGGGCAGTACTTCTTTTCAGGCTCATTTGGTAGCCCTTTAATCTCACCCCGCGACCGAAAAGCTGAATAATCTCAGAACCTTCTTTTCTACCTATGTTCATTAAGCCCATAGTACTTACTCTCCAGCTATTCCAGCCTTCACTGAACTTTTTCGAACCAATCAAGAGATTAATTTTCGAATCGCGTTCATTAATACTGCCAAATAAAGAGCTGGAAAACTCTCGCTCGGAAACAGACAGCCCGTTTTCTTCACAGAGTTTCAAAAGCGACCTGTCATCCCCTACATTAATTACTCCGAAGTAATCTCCGTCACCCAGCCTTAAAGCTATTTCCCCTTCTACACCTTTGAGATTGTCAATATGCAGCATAGCACCTGGATTAGCGTTATTAAACAGCAGTTCCAGGATATGATTCAAGAGATTTTCTCCTGTTCTCATCTGCTTGATTAGATAAGTAAATTCATTTTCAAATACATCCTGACCGCTTCCGTCTCGCAGCCCTGATCTTCCCTGCAGAAGCAGGTCCAGGTATTCAATACTCCTGTCTTTATCTCTTACAAAGTCACTTAAAAAGAGCAGAATATCAACTACATCGGATACCTTCCTGCGATTTTCGGTGCGTACGGCATTCACTTTGCTACCTACAAATATCCACAGGGGTTTTTCCAGGTTAAAGGGGACCATCTTATGCTCATTATCCCTGTATATCAACTGCTGCTGGTAAAAAGAAAGTAAACAGGCGGTAAGATAGAGATTGCGCTGCTCAATATGCATCTCTTCAGACAGGTTTAAAATATTATACATCTTACCGTAGCCGTCTTTAAAAAAGCGCTTGTAAGAATAATCGAATAAGACACAGCGTGCATACTCCTGGGTTAAACTTTTATTATTGGCAGCTTTCATTGCCTGGCCAAAGGTTGCGGAATATTCAAAGGAAAAGCCATTTTCACATAAGCGGTCCCGGCGGCTTTTCCAATCTACTCCACTGGACCCGCGATGGCCTTCATCAACCAGAACCAGGTTTTTACCTTCGAAAGCATCTACCGCTACTGTTTTCTGGCCGGAGTCTTCCTTTAGTTTGTGGATATCAATAATTTCAATGATCAGTTTTTTAGCAGGGCCAAACATTTGACCCTGTGAATAATTGCTTGTGCCTTTATCCCACATTGCTGGCTGAACTACAGCAGAACTAGATAGACTGGCGTCTTTATCAAAAAGCCGGGCTGCTATACCTGATAGCCTGAACTCCTCCAGATGCTGCCCGGATAAGCCCTCATTGGGGGTAAGGAGTATTACTCGATTCAATTCGCCAGCCCTTCTATGTGATTCAAGATAATGCTGGTACTGCAATATATTGATATGCATCAACAAGGTCTTGCCTGAGCCGGTAGCATTCCAGAAAGCCAGTTTTCTCAGTTCATCTTTTTCATATGAATCTATCTTATCTGCCTCTGCCTTATCTTCATTAAAGGCATCCACATGAGAGTTAAGATCTGTAAGTAATTTATCAGGGTTAGTAAAATAACGATCCAGGTAAATCTCTGTAAAAAGCAGGGATAGATACTGGAAGTATTTCCACTTGATTTGTTCGTTACGTTTACCATTAATAGCCTGTGTATGATGATAAATGTTCCTGTCATATTGAAGCAGTAAATCACGGTCCAATTGACTGCGTTCAAACAGGCGGCTGTCTACCAGCTGCTTATAGAAATATGAAGTATTGTTTTCATCCCAGCCTTCCAGATCAGTATCTTTCATGTCTTTGCTTAAATCATCAAATTTATCCGCTTCAAAGAGGCTCAGTATGTACTGGTTGAGAACCAGACGCTCATCAAAACGAAGTGCGGGAGTAGTATCAGCCCTTCTTCTCCTGCGTGTTCCTGTCACTCTTATCACCCCCTATATATCACTTGCTTCAAACATGAGCCTCTTGAATTCCTCTTCAATCAAAAATACCTTCCAGCGGTCCTCGTCTTTTTTCCAGTTTTGCAGGTTATTATCTCCATTGACATAGACACGGTCAAATTCAAAGTCGGCTGTGCTGTAACCCTGCTTATCAAAGAATTTATCCAGCTCTTCGTTGCTCTTTTCTTTCAGATTGCGCCAGATAATGAGTACTTTGTCCCCATTCAAGAGCTCTCCCCTGACTACCCGGAATCCTCTTATTAGTTCAGTTTGTCTTACTTTTAAGCCCAAGAGGTAATTGAAGGTCTCAATCAGGTCAACATTTACCGGCCTGCTTTCTCCATTTCTGTATATATTGAGTTTGTAGTTGAAGGGGTCTTCAAAGTTCTCCAGGTTTAGCAGAGATACGCTGCCCTGGCTTTCGACATCCAACATATAGGACAGCATATACTGTTCCCGCACCCTGGCATTTTCACCCAGGACCTGCTGCTGCATAGCAGAACGCTTCATTTCCAGATTATTGAGGGCATCTTCATAGGATTCCAGGCGCATATATTTGAACATATGGCTGGAACCTTCCCGCGAGACCGGTTTGCCATTTTTCCAGTCTTTTGAGTATATAACCTTCTGTATCCTGGGTTTTAAAACGGTATCGAAGTACTCGCCCATTTCCACAAGGATGTATTTGCGGGTACCTTTATCTTCACGGTTTAAATTAATAACTGCATGTCCAGTGGTGCCGGAGCCAGCGAAGTAGTCGAGAACAAGTGCATCTTCATCACCATATGTTTGTCCCCATAGTCCTGTTTCAAGCGTATATATTGATTTTGGATAATCAAATACTCCACCCAGCCCCATTTCTTTTAGAATATTAGCACCATGTACACCAGAGTTAAACTTGCTGTCCGTCCAGTTACTAAATAAAACTTCACGTTTCGCCTCATGATCAATTGTTTGATAAACGGTTCCCTTATTTGAAATAACAAGCTCACCATTCTTAGCGCGTTCTCTGCCAGTTAAATAACTTGAACGCCATACTCTTTCTTCTCCTTTACTGTTGATGGGATATATTCTTATGTATCCTTCCTTGGTATTCTCAATAGGATATTTCTCGTCCAATGGAACTGGATCTTCTATATCAACAATTTTGTTTGTTTTGGGATCCAATAGTAAAGCATAAAAACTTTTCCATCTGCCAAATCTATAATTGTTTTCAGCTGTTCCACTTCGCATAAAACTTCTATCTTCTTGATAGTTGTCTAGAGGCGAACCTAAATAAGAAGGCGCATCAGGATTACTTAGAATAATATAGTACTCGTGAGTTCGTGATAGACGCCCTCCTGCTCCTTGGGGATGATGGTTTACAATAATGATATTTCGATCTAATGCTGGATATAAGGTATCTAAAAGCGCAGCTAAATTGACAAACTCATAATCATCAATTGCTAGACCAAAGGAAAAAGTTTTCTCCCAAAAAACTGGAATTAGGCTAGCTGTATTATTTATTAAAGAGAGCCAAGAAGAATGCTTATACTGATTTTTGTATACGATTTCAGAATAAACTGTATTATATGGAGGATCAATATAAACACACTTCACCTGTTCTTTATATCTCTCCTGTAACAAACTTAATGCCTGAAAATTTTCACTGTGAATAAGCAAGCCATCTGTAGCCTCATCTATATCTTCAAATTCAAAGGATGACAGGAGCTCATTTTTAAAATCATTACCGTAGAAAACAGTATCTATCACCAGATAGGGATTGGCTTTTAGAAAGTCCACTGTCAGTGGATCAGTATATCCCGGATTGTCATTAGATGCTTCTATATCCTGTATGGAAAACAGCCGTTTCCATTCCTCGATCTGTTTTTCATTGGCAATTATTTCTTCATACAGGTCTTCCGACACTCTGTCCAGGGTCACACAGTAATTGGTCTCCACTACAAATTTCTTTTTCAGCCACAGCATTTTCTGGAAGTTTTCCAGTTGTTCCAGAAAGGCTATAATCTTCTGCGCAATATTCTTTATAACTTTAACTTTTGATAAAGACTGCTGGAAGAATAATGGATCACGTTCATCGATATCATCAATAAACAGTACTTCGTTTTTTATGTAAAAGTCCAGCTCCCTTCTGAGAAATCCCCCCAAATCCTTGTGTATGAAATAATCAAAGGTATTCCGGGCCGTATATTCTTTCAGATGCTTTTCCAGCAAAGTGCGCCGGGGATTCGCCTCCGTGGGGCAGGGAGTAAACAATTCCATATAGCTCTGCACAGGCTTTGTATCCGAATTACTCTGGATGTATTCAATAGCCTTTTCATTTAGTTTATCCTGTTTGCCGGGGTCAACTTTATATTCAAAACGAATCAGCAGCTCATTATCCTCTTCAATAAAAGGCTCATCAGCACATAGCACAAAACGCCTTTCCTTGCCGTTTTCTTCCTTGTTGTTATTCTGCTCGGTACTGGCATCCACCACCTTAAAGTGTATCCGCTGTCCTGAAGGAAGCTTAAAGGTATAATCCCGGAAATATTCCGAGGTTTTTATATAATACTGGTCAGCATTGGCCCAGTGCAGTTTAACTTCTTCTCCTTTGTAGGGAATGGCATAAACACCGTCCTTGTATCGGGGACGCGACAGGAAATCCCCGTTATCGTAATAGCGGCTGAAAAAGCTCAGCAGATGCGAGTAGACTTCCTGTTCCAGAGCCTCTATATCTACAGCATTAGCCAGTTGCCCCTGCAGTTCCATATATTTTGGCGAGTTTTCGGGCTTAACCCCTGCATCTGCAAGGTTTTTCTTGACTTTGTTTATTTCTCCTTCTATGCGCAAGCGGTCCACAGATCTATAATCTGCAAAGGCTGTCTTTACCTGGGGCAACAAATCCTTTTCCAGGAACTGCTCCACTTCATCCCGTTTCTGGTTCATGATACGGTAAATACCGAAATCCAGGTCAGCCTGGTCCATCTGAAACATCTCGCGCAGTATTCTTTTTAATTTTGTATAATTGTCCCTCACCCTTTATCCTCCTTTACTCAGTAGCTATATTACATGAAAACGCAGCATATACAGCATCCGGTGTTCTGTACTGCTGCCCATCTTTCGTTCCAGCTCATCAATCAGCCAATCTCTCTTATCCATAAT
>JAHDSE010000079.1 GCA_018432955.1 Syntrophomonadaceae bacterium | reverse complement strand
TATTTTTAAAAAATTTTTTATGATAATATATTATGATAGAATATATTAAGATTTATGCTAAATCAAGGTAATTGAAAATAATCACGAATTACAATAAAAGGGGAAAAAGTACAGGGTGAGAGTCATTGCAGGCAAGGCAAAAGGGAAAAGACTGAAAGCCCCTTCGGGTTTGGACACCAGGCCGCTTACGGACATGATTAAGGAAGCCCTATTTAATGTTATTGGAGATAAAATCATAGAGGCCAGTTTTCTGGATTTGTTTGCCGGCAGCGGCAGTGCGGGTATTGAGGCACTGAGCCGGGGTGCTTCCAGGGTCATTTTCATTGACAGCAGTAAAGAGGCCAGCAGGATTATAAGAGATAATCTGAATAATTGCGGATTCAAGGAGTCCAGTGAAGTACACCGGAATGACGTATTTAAAGCCATCAATATTCTTAATAAACGTAATCTGGCTTTTGATATTATCTATCTTGATCCTCCGTTCAAAAATGAAAAAATTTTTGACAGGGTAATCAGGGCTATGGATGAAACTGAGCTTTTGGATGAGCAGGGGATATTAATTATCCGTACTCCCAAAGGGAAAGAGATGCCGGTAAAACTCAGCAATCTCGAAGAATACCGGGAAACTAATTATGGAGAATCTACTTTGCATTATTATCGTTCTAAATAAGGGGGAAGGGGAATTTGATGGAATTATTGAGTATAGTTGATGAGCTGGAAAATATGATAAAGGAAAGCAAAAAGCTGCCTCTGTCCAGCAGCAAAACCATGATAGAGAGCCACCGGTTCCTGGACCGGCTGGACAGAATGCGTGCCATATTGCCTGAAGAAATGGAGACTGCGCGTCTGGTACTGGCTGAGAAGGAGAGAATTATCAGGGAGGCACATGATGCGGCAGGGCAATATATGGAAGAGTCACGCAACCAGGCTGCACGCATGATGGATGATAACGAAATTACCAGAAATGCTATGCAAATGGCTGAAGAAATTGTGGCCAAGGCTGAGAGTGTTTCCCGGGATATCCGCAGGGATGCCGATGAATATGCGGAGGGTGTTCTGAATCATCTGGAAATAGTTTTAAAAAGGGGTCTGGATGTTATATCACAGGGTAAAGATGAAATCAGACTCTCGCTGGAAACAGATGATTATTGATCAGTCAGCAGAATGCTTGAAAGGATCATTACAACAATAACAAGCAGCCCCAGCAGGAGACAGTTCAGCGAGAAATGCCAGGCATTAAATGAATACAGGATTTTATATAATGGTATAGATAAAGAATGAATACTCTGGATGGGGACTACAAAGACTTTATAAGCTATCCAGCATATGCTCACTGATAAGCACATCTGAATAAAACGTGACAACAGGTAAAAGGACATGCGTACCGGGATTCCGGTGACAATACTCATTACCTGGGCGATTATGGAGAAACCGCTGAAGGCCATGATGGCACTGACGGCCAGCAATTTGTGGATTAAAGCTCCCTGAGGGGCCATGGCTATGGTGCTGGAACCAATGGTGATTTCAAACATTCCCATTCCCATCCCATATACTACGGTGTAAGGCAGGTTTAAGAAAGAAAATATCTTCATGAACAGTATTGCCAGATACTTGATTATTCCCCATACAGCAAACATACGTGTAATTACCGAGAAGATTATAATAAAGCCGGCAATAGCCAGGATATTGTTCAGACTGTTTTTTATGGCATCGCCCAGCATTTTGCCCGGACTGTGCGGGTTTTTTTGATTGGCTTCCAGGAGGGCCTGATAGGCCTGGCGGAAGCCTCTGGGAGATTTGTTTTTCGATGCCGGCTTGTCTTTGGCTCTGAATCTCCATAATATTCCCAGAAGGAGATTGGACAGGTAATGGGAGGCTGCCAGTAGATATCCCAGTACCGGAGAGGTAAACATACCTACTCCAACAGCACCAAGGATAAAGAGGGGACTGGAATTGTTGGTGAAGGAGACCAGACGTTCAGTTTCATCAGCGCTGAGCATTTTTTGGTCATAGAGTTTTCTGCTCAGTATTGCTCCTACCGGGAAACCAGAGGTAAATCCCATAACAACAACCAGTGAGCTGCAGCCGGGGAGCCTGAAGAGGGGGCGCATGACGGGCTCCAGAAGGACTCCCAGAAAATTAGCCATACCCATGGCGAGCAGCAGGTCAGCGACGATAAAGAAGGGGAGCAGGGCCGGGACTACTACGGACAACCAGAGTTGAAATCCAGAGGAAGCAGCATTAACTGTTTCCTGCGGATTTATTATCATGAAAATGCTCAGGATGGATATTATAATAAGGAAAAAGAACCGTGAATAGAGCTTCATTTGGACAACACCCCGGAAATAATATTTTAGGGCTAATAATTGAACTGATATCTGAGAGTTTTGCATAATTAACTTTTTCATATGATCCGTTGGGTATTTTAGTACTGTCATCCTGAGGCAATGCCGCAGGACCTTAAGATTCACCCTCCGGGCATGGAAAAGTCTCATCTAATGTATATGCTCTGTTTTTCATTACTTATGCAAGAATTTGGAGGGGGTAGCGAGCGAAAGAGGGAGGAATTGAGATGCCGCAAAAGCAAAAAAAGATATCCCTTGTACTGGGGGCCGGGAGTGCCAGGGGCCTGGCTCATATCGGAGTTATCCAGGTTCTCGAAGAGAACAATGTCCCGATAGATTGCATTGTGGGCTCCAGTATGGGAGCTATGGTGGGCGGTGTTTATGCGTGTGGTGTTGATATGAAGATGCTGGGCAGAATGCTGCAGCATATGGATATGAATATTCTGTTTGATCTGAAAATTCCGCGGATAGGCTTTATCGCCGGAAACAAAATCAGCGATTTTCTTAATCTTTTGACCAAGAAAAAAAGATTTGAAGACCTGGAGCTGCCGCTTGCTATGGTAGCTACTGATCTGATTTCCGGGCAGGAGGTAGTTATGCGGGAAGGATCAATTGCTGAGGCTATTCGAGCCAGTATTTCTATCCCAGGTGTTTTTTGCCCTGTCAAAAGGGAGGGAATGGTGCTGGTGGATGGTGCGGTGCTCAATCGTTTACCTGTAGAAACAGCTCACAACCTGGGTGCTTCTTCCATTGTGGCTGTTGATGTGAGTTTCTCCGAAAGTAAGCAAGTAATAGTGAACAATGCCATGGATGTTATCATGACTTCACTGGATCTTATGCAGAAGCAGCAGTTTGATTTGATTTATGACAAAGCAGATATATTAATTCAGCCCGAGGTGGGTAATTTTTCTCCACGTGATTTTAACAGGGTTGGAGATTTGATAGCCCTCGGAAGAAAAGCGGCTGAGGATAAGATCGAGGAAATAAAGAAAGCTCTTTTTTAATTTTGAAGCTCCCAGTTTCAAGGTTTCACCGGTGAAGTGGTAAAATCCAGGGCGCCGGTTCTGGCTTTGGGATCAGGAAACAGCAAACTGTAGATATCACCGGCATATACGTCAAGGGCTATCATATCGCCTGAAGAACTTAGTCCGGCTTGATTGCAGGCTTTCCTGACATCACTGCCACGATTGAGTATTTTTACCTTTGATTTAATTTTTATTTCTTGCAGGATTTTTCGACCTTTTGCAGAAAAACCTAAGATATGCAAATAAAGTGGGCCATGTTTATCAAAATGGGCTGCCTGGTTCTTTGAAAGGGAAAAAAGTGAGTACAGCAATGTCCGGTTAATCCGAGTGAGGCTGTAGCGTTTGGATTTAATGGATTTTCTGAGTTCATCCAGGTTTCCACAGGAAACAGCAGCCTCTTTAAAACGGTACTCCAGGCCTTCCGATATTTCATAGATCTTTTCGAGGTCCTTTATGTGCAGGCTGCGCAGTTTAAACAGTATTGCCTGCTCAAGAGCATCAGGCAATACTGGTGCCCGACCGTGCTGTATTTCTTCTGCCAGTATTTCCAGGCTCGCTGCTGGCATTGCAGCAGCAATTGCTTCTGTTTTTCCGGAACTGTTCAGAGCATTTCGTATGGCGGTGGCACTGGAAAATGTGGACAGCTTCGTACTGTGGTATTTTGAGCCTTTACGGGGAATACCCAGAGGAACCAATGCCAGGTTTTCCTCCTCAATTACACGGAGGTATTCAATAGCCAGGATATTGTTGGAACCCAGCAGGATATTCTCCAGTTCGCCATCACTGTTGTCGGTAAATTCCTGCAGTGATTTGGAACGGGCGAGCGGAAAACTCAAACCCCGGGAAAGGTTCTTTTTTAGTATGGTCTTATACTGCTGTGGTTCATGAGCAAGTATTGCAGCCATTTTTTTTAGTGTTTGAATGTTACCATTTTCACTACCAAAGGCAATATGAGTGACTACACCGGTTCTGCTCAAAAGTTGAACAGCAGCTCTGGCAAAGTAATAGGCGCTTCTGGCAGCAAAGCAGAAGGGGATTTCTATTACCAGGTCAGCTCCACAGTTCAGAGCCATTCTGGCACGGGCCCATTTATTACAAAGTGCTGGTTCTCCGCGCTGAACAAAATTCCCGCTCATAACGCAGACGATGGCAGCAAAATCCTCGGCTTTACCGGCTTCTTCAATAAGGTGCCGGTGTCCATTATGGAAGGGATTAAACTCAGCTACTATGCCCAGAACTGCCATGAAAATGCTCCTTTGTCTAAAAAATCTAGTACCACAAATTTTATCACTATTTTCGTATTTGTGCTAAAATTAACTAAAGAATCTGAGCGAATTTCAGAGATATTCAAAATTAAGGGAGGTTCAAGAATGAGTTTATTAGCAGAAATTAAAGAAAAGGCGGCACAAAAGGGTAAAACCATAGTTCTTCCCGAGGGTACAGAGGAAAGAACACTAAAGGCTATCAAAGGGATTGTTGACGGCAAAATAGCCAATCCCATTCTTCTCGGTGACGAAGGGGAAGTCAAGGCACTGGCAGACAAAATTGGTGCTGATATTTCCGGGGCCCAGATAGTCAATCCGGCAAAAGCAGCATATTTTGATGATTTTGTACAGGCATTTTATGAAATGCGCAAGAACAAAGGGGTGGATTTGGACAAGGCTAAAAAGACAATGCTGGACCCGCTCTTTTTTGCTTCCATGATGGTAAAAATGGATAAGGCTGACGGTGAGGTAGCCGGTGCTGAGAACACCACAGGAAATGTTTTGAGACCAGCCCTGCAAATAATTAAGACAGCTCCTGGAATATCCGCTGTTTCCGGTTCCTTTATAATGATTGTTCCCAATTGTGAATTCGGAGATAATGGCATTTTCGTTTTTGCTGATTGTGCAGTAACCATTGTGCCTACGGCTGAAGAAATGGCCCAGTTTGCCAAGGCTTCAGTGGAAACCGCAGTTAATGTTTGCGGAATGAAAGACCCGAAAGTCGGTATGCTTTCCTTCTCAACCAAAGGCAGTGCCAGCCATGAATTAGTTGATAAGGTTGCTTCAGCTACTGCTATTGCCAAAGAGAAATTCCCCGAACTCAAAGTGGATGGAGAATTCCAGTTTGATGCCGCCATTGTTCCTTCTGTGGGAGCATCCAAGGCACCGGGCAGCCCTGTAGCTGGTGATTGCAATGTATTGATATTCCCTGATATCCAGGCAGGAAACATTGGATATAAACTCGTACAGAGACTTGCCAAGGCTGAGGCTATTGGACCCATATTACAGGGTATTGCCAAACCGGTTAATGACCTGTCCAGGGGTTGTAGCGTGGAAGATGTAGTTAATGTTGTTGCTATGACAGCATTGAAAGCGTAGGCAAAGGGAGGGGAGAAACGAAAGACTCTTGAAGCTAAAAACTTATATAAATAATTGAGGAGGTATGTAATTAATGAAGGTTCTCGTAGTGAATTGTGGTAGTTCGTCTATTAAGTATCAAGTAGTGGATATGACAGATGAATCCGTATTGGCTGTAGGTTTGGTTGACCGGGTGGGTATCCCTGGTACTACTCTGAAACATGAGCCGATAGGCAAAGACGAAGTACTTATCAAGAAAGATATGCCCGATCATACCGCAGGTATGAAACTTGTTCTGGAAGTGTTGATAAATGAAGAGTATGGCGTTTTAAAGAGCATGGATGAGATTGGTGCTGCCGGTCATCGTGTTGTTCATGGCGGAGAAGGTTTTGCAGAATCAGTAATAATTACTGATGAAGTCAAGAAAGTTATCAAAGATTGCTTTGATATCGCTCCTCTGCATAATCCTCCTAATCTGATGGGAATTGAAGCCTGTCAGGAACTTATGTCGAATATTCCCCATGTAGCAGTTTTTGATACTGCATTCCATCAGACCATGGGCCCGGCCAACTATATGTATGCTCTTCCTTATGAGGTGTATGAGAAATACCGTGTTCGTAGATATGGATTCCATGGTACTTCCCATTTTTACGTTTCTCATCGTGCTGCTGAAATGCTGGGCAAGCCATTTGAAGAATGTAAGATTATAACCCTTCACCTGGGCAATGGTGCCAGTATGGCTGCTGTCAAGGGCGGAAAAGTTGTGGATACCTCCATGGGCTTCACCCCGCTGGAAGGGCTGGTAATGGGAACCCGTTCCGGGGACATTGACCCGGCTATTGTCTTCTTCCTGATGGAAAAACTGGGAATGGATGCCTCCGAAGCCAACAGTTATTTCAATAAGAAATCAGGTATGCTGGGATTGTCCGGTGTATCCAATGATTTGAGAGATGTTCTGGAAGCTGCTGCTTCCGGCAATGAGAGAGCACAGATCGCCCTGGATGTTTATTATAACAAGCTCAAAGGCTATATTGGCAACTACATGGCTAAATTGAATGGCTGCGACTGCCTGGTCTTCACTGCCGGTGTTGGTGAAAATGCCATTGATATCCGGGAAAACGTTTGTGCTGATCTGGATTACCTGGGCATTAAGATGGATGTTGCCAAGAATAAGGTCAGGGGCAAAGAAGTGGATGTAGCCACCGAAGATTCCAAGGTCAGAATATTTATTATTCCTACCAATGAAGAACTGGTTATTGCCAGAGATACTTATAACCTGGCAAAATAGTTGCTGCTTTCTTCATAAGGCGGGAGATTTTCCCGCCTTATGTTTTTCTTGATTAGATTCTTTTACAGCGGAATTATTCTTGTCTTGCTGTCAATTTTTATGGATCTTTATTCCCATTACCGTAATTCTTGAATGGAGAACGAAATATTGACAATAATATTAAGTACAGACTATAATTAAGCTGTTATTTTTATGGGGTGTAAGGAAGATGAAGATTGAGCTGAAACGGCTGAAGCATCGCCCGAATGAAGGTGCGGAATTTTTTTTTGAAGAAGCTGGAAGGGACGAATTCCTGGCTGATATGGAGGGAAGGTTTCTTAGTCCCATAAAGGTAGAGTTCAGGGTGGATAAGACTGGTGAAATTTTAGCGGGGTATGGTAGGATACGCACAGTTCTGGAATTATCCTGTTCACGTTGTCTGGAGAAAATTAGTCTTCCTCTGGATGTTCAGTTGTTTCTTAATATGATTGAATCGTGTTACCAGAATGATTTTAGTCCTGATGAAGATTTTGTATTTTTTGAGGATGATGAAGTAGATTTATGGCCTTATGTAGAGGCAGCAATCTTTCTCAATATACCTTTGGTTGCATTGTGTAAACCCGATTGCCGGGGTCTGTGTCCTGTGTGCGGCATTAACAGGAATACTGATGAATGTCATTGCGAACAGAAGGAAATAGATCCACGCTGGGAGAAGTTAAAAAAACTGAAGGGCTAAATTAAAATTATTATATTTTTTTATTTAAATTAAAGATGGAAGGAGGTTGTATCAATGGGTGTTCCCAAGAGAAGACACTCACACTCCCGCAAGAACAAAAGGCGTTCTGAGTGGAGGAAAATTGATAAACCAGGACTTGTTGAATGTCCCCAATGTCATGAACTCAAACTCCCGCATCGCGCGTGTATGAATTGTGGATTCTACAAAGGTAAAAATGTTGTCACAATCTAATAAAGACATGCAATCAAAAAGTAAGGTATGAAGTCAAATTAGGCTGGTAGCTTGCTTTTTGCTTTTAAAGATGCCAGGTGTGGGACATGGGGACGGTTCTTTTGACACGTTCTGAAACGTAGAATGGACGTAAAATTTGAGACGTTAAATGGGAAACCCAAGCGGAGATTAGATCAGCAGAGATAGGAGGGGCTTTCTTTATGAGGATAGCGGTGGATGTTATGGGTGGTGATTATGCTCCTGTAGAGCTTATTGCCGGTGCGGTTAAGTGGATTGAAAAAAATGATACTAAGCTCATACTGGTAGGCAGGCAGGAAGTAATTGAAGAAGAACTGAAGCAATATACATTTCAGGCTGAAAGGCTGGAAATTGTTAATGCCAGGGAAGTTGTGGGTATGGATGAATCTCCGACCACAGCTATGAGAAAAAAGAAGGATTCTTCTATAGCTGTAGCCAACAGGCTGGTACAGGAGAAAAGGGCTGATGCCCTCGTGTCCTGTGGCAGTACCGGTGCTCAAATGACAGCAGCCATATTTGTCCTGGGCAGGCTGGAGGGTATTGAACGCCCGCCTATCGTTGCTGAGATACCCAATATTTCGGGCAAGAGCTCTTTCCTGATAGATGTAGGAGCCAATGTGGATTGCAGGCCCCGGCAATTACTGCAATTTGCAGTTCTGGCCAGTGCTTATGCTTCAATATCACAGGGATTGGAGAACCCACGGGTAGCTTTGTTAAACAATGGTGAAGAAGAAAGCAAGGGAAACAAATTAAGCCTGGACACCTATGCTCTCTTGCGCGAAACAAGCAAGCTTAATTTTATCGGTAATATTGAAGGCCGGGATCTTTTTACTGACAAAAGTGATATTATCGTTTGTGATGGTTTCATGGGTAACATAATACTTAAATCAATGGAAGGCATGGCTATGTTTATGGCCGGGGCAATTGCCAGAGAACTGGGTAGATTACCTGATTTTTTCAATAATTTTGATTATACCAGAGTTGGTGGAGCTCCCCTGCTGGGTGTAAACGGGGTCAGTGTAGTATGCCATGGCAGTTCCAAGAGAGAGGCAGTTTACAATGGTATCAGGATAGCTGTAGATTGTGTCAGGAATGATATAGTCAAGATGCAGCAGAGAGGACTGGAAGGCACACGGGAGGCCTGAATACTATAATTTTCGCTTCTGAGCCACCAGCCGGAAAGTGAAAAGAGAGTGAATTTTCGAATTATGCAAGAGTCTCAAATATCAGGTTTTTATTTCCATAATCCAGTGTATAATATTATAAATCAATATTTATGGAGGGATGATATAGTGCAGGAATTTTTTGAGCTGGCCAGGGAAAGGCTGGCTGAACAATTGGATATTGACCCGGAACAGATTAGGATGGAAAGCAGGTTTGATGATCTGGATGCAGATTCCATTGATGTTGTGGAAATGATGATGGCCCTTGAGGATCATTATGACATAGAATTTCCCGAGGAAGAGGATAACGACTACGAAACGTTTGGCGCTCTTATTACTGCCCTGTACGAATACCTGCAACAGGTGAAAGATGTTTAGCAATGATAATTTAGTCCGCAGTTTCCTGAACGATAATGAGCTGGTTTTTAATGATGAAAAACTGCTTTATTTGGCTTTAACTCATCCTTCATATGCCCAGGAGAAAAATAACATGAGAAATAACCAGAGGTTGGAGTTCCTGGGTGATGCTGTATTGAACTTTGTCGTTGCCGAGTATCTATATAACAGATACGCGAATAAGGCAGAGGGAGAGTTAACTAAAATCAGGGCCAAGGTAGTCTGTGAAAAAGCCCTGATGAGTGTGGCCAGGAAAATTGACCTGGGCCAGTATCTGCTTCTGGGCCGTGGCGAAGAAATGTCCGGTGGCCGGAAGCGGAAATCGATACTGGCTGATGCGGTAGAATCAGTAATTGCAGCTATTTATCTTGACCAGGGTTATGAAGCTGCCCGGGCTTTCATTCTAAAACACCTGGAGGATTTTATCAGCCAGATCGCTGGTGGCGATTATTACGATTATAAATCAAAACTACAGGAACTCGTACAGGGTAAAAATAAGGAAAATGTATCCTATAGCATTATTGAAGAAAGCGGGCCTGCCCATGCAAAAAGCTTTGTGGCGGGTGTTTTTTTCCGGGAGAAGATTCTGGCTTCAGGTGAGGGGAAAAGTAAAAAAGAAGCTGAACAAAATGCGGCCGAGAAAGTTATGAAAGATAAGGATCTTCTCAATAAGTTAGGTATTTGAGAGGGTTTTTTTCTTTATGAAGCATTATAATATTCCGATTTTTATTCCCCATCTGGGATGCCCGTTCAAATGTATTTTTTGCAATCAAAAGAAAATTGCTTCACAGGAGCAGACCCTGGTTGAGGGTGTGGTACGAATTGTGGAGAATCATTTGCAGACTATTGCGGACCAGGATGCTCAAATAGAAGTGGCCTTTTTTGGAGGAAATTTTACGGCTATTGATGAGGATTTGCAGAGGGCATACCTGCAGGCTGTTTATCCCTTTCTAAAAAGGAATGAAATACAGGGAATAAGGTTATCTACGCGTCCGGATTGTATTGATTTAAAAAAACTTAACCTGCTAGCTGAATGGGGTGTTAATACCATAGAGCTGGGGGTTCAGTCACTGAACGATGAAGTTTTAAAAGCATCCTGTAGAGGCTACAAGGCCGAGGAGGTTTTTAAAGCTTGTCATCTGATAAAAGAACAGGGGTTTAAATTGGGGATTCAACTGATGATCGGTCTTCCGGGGGATGAGCATGAGCGGGATATGGAGACTGCTGGAATAGTTGTTTCATTGCAGCCGGATATGATTAGGATTTATCCAACCCTGGTAATAGCTGCTACTCATTTGGAGACTATGTACCTCAGAGGCGAATACCAGCCGCTGAGTTTGGAAGAGGCAGTGGCTGTCAGCAAAGACATGTATGTGCGCTTTAGAAAGGCTGACATAGATGTTATTCGTATGGGGTTGCATCCTGCTGAGGATTTGCGCAGTGAGGGGACTATTATCGCCGGACCGTTTCATCCCAGTTTCGGTGAACTGGTTGAACAGGAGATATTTAAGGAACAGGCTGCAGAAGCAATAAAACGGTTATTTGCTGTTTATGGTAGACAGGAAGAAATAATACTATTTGTTCATCCCCGGGATTTATCCAAGATGAGTGGACAGAAAAGGGACAATATTTATTGTCTGCAGGAGTATTTTTCATTGAGCAAGGTAGCCATAAAGAGCCTGGACGGGCCGGAGAGAGATTGGGTGGGAGCAGCTGGAGTTTCCTCTGCTTTGCCCCAGGAACTTATCAGCCGGGAACGGTGGTATGAGCTCTTGGGGATATAGGGACCAGGGGGGGACCAGGGGGACCAGGGGGACGGTTCTTGTGGCTTTGGCTGGTTCTGTGAACCAGCCAAAGCCACAAGAACCGTCCCCCTGGTC
>JAHDSE010000081.1 GCA_018432955.1 Syntrophomonadaceae bacterium | reverse complement strand
TATCCGATACTATACATTCGATTTCTCCAAGACTCTCTTTTATTTCGTTTACTATTCTGGCTACCCTATCGCAATCGTCATCCATCAAATAAAATGCCAGTTCAGTGAGATCTTCATACAGTTCTTTAATGTAGGTTTTCTCCTGATAAATACTATCCAATTGATTGAGCAAAGCTAAAATAGCCCGGTAGCAATTGTTTACCGGGCTCCTGGTTTTCATGATACTTTCCCCTCTTCCCTATGTCGGCAAACGTTTGTTTTGTGATAATATGGGGCTTGCTTCCAAATTTACAAGCAATATGCACCTTCATTATTCTAAATTAGATACCATGAGCAGTCAAGGAGGTATTTTCGACATATTCTGAAAAATATTGCAACCAGCTTTTAAATAATTTGTCTAAGCAGAGCTATTAGCTCTGAGACATCCGTTTCATTAATAAATAGTTTATGCTGTCAACTATAGCCTGCCATGAAGCTTCAATAATATCTTCCGACACCCCTACCGTGCTCCACTGCGTATTTTCATCTGCCGATTCAATGAGAACTCTTACCCTGGCAGCTGTCCCGTCGCTGCCGTCCAGTACTCTTACTTTATAATCGGTTAAATGCATTTCACTGATCTGGGGATATACTTCAGTCAAAGCCTTGCGCAAGGAATTATCCAGGGCATTAACCGGTCCATCCCCCTCTGCAGCGGTATGAAATGTCTGTTCGCCAATTGTAAGCTTAATTACCGCTTCGGCATTGATGTCTTCGTCCTCATTCTTCTCCATGATAACTTTCAGATTTTTTAGCTGGAAAAACTCCTCATACATGCCAAAAGCCTTACGCAGAAATAACTCCAGCGAGGCATCGGCTCCTTCAAACTGCAAACCCTGATTCTCCATTTCCTTTATGTGTTTAATCACTTTGCGGGTTTCAGCGTCATAACTGTTAACATCCAAACCCAGTTCTCTGGCCTTGTAAAGCAAATTGGAAAGCCCTGAAAGTTCAGAAACCAGAACACGGCGGCGGTTGCCTACTTCTTCGGGATTCATATGTTCGTAAGTAAGAGAGTCCTTGAGCAAGGCATTAACATGAATACCACCTTTATGAGCAAAAGCACCATAACCAACAAAAGGCTGGCTGTTATTATGGGGCATATTAGCTATTTCCGCAACATAATGCGAAACCTCGGTCAGATATTTCAGATTAGCACTCGGAATAGCCGTAATCCCCAATTTTTTTTGCAGATTGGGAATTATCGAGCAGAGGTTCGCATTGCCGCAGCGTTCCCCATAGCCGTTAATGGTTCCCTGTACCTGAGTGCAACCATTTCTGACAGCTATAATCGAATTACTTACAGCACAGTCACAATCATTGTGAGCATGGATACCCAGGGGAATTGAATGGTATTCCCGCACATCCTTAATTATCTCCTCAATTTCCCAGGGCATGGTCCCACCATTGGTATCACAAAGAACCAGAAAATCCGCACCGGCATCTGCTGCTGCCACTAATGTTTCCAGAGCATAATCATGGTTATTCTTAAAACCGTCAAAGAAATGCTCTGCATCATAAATGACTTCCATTCCCTGGTCTTTCAAATAGGATACCGTATCCTTAATCATATTGAGGTTTTCTTCCAGGCTGGTTTCCAGTGCCTTAACAACATGAAAATCCCATGTCTTGCCGAATATGGTAGCGGTACTTACTCCCGAATCCAGCAAAGCCTTAAGTGTGAGATCATTTTGAACAGCTACTCCTGGTTTTCTGGTGGAACTGAAAGCGGTAACACGAGCATTGCGCAATTCAATCTCTCTGATTTGCCGGAAAAATTCCAGGTCTTTGGGATTGCTTCCCGGCCATCCCCCTTCAATATAGGAAACCCCCAAATAATCAAGTTTTTGAGCAATCTTAAGTTTATCCGACACAGTAAAAGCAATACCTTCACCCTGGGAGCCATCCCTCAGGGTAGTATCATAGATTAGCACACCCAAGCTATCCCCATTTGTTTTACCTCCTGAAACCATTTTTTTCATCTTTATATCAACTCTATCTTTTGAGCAACTAAATCGCCCATTTGTACAGTATCAAGCAGGTTTCTTCCATCCTCCATAAGATCCGGAGTCCGGTAACCCTCTTCGAGGACAAGTCTTACTGCCTGCTCAATAACTTGAGACTCTTTTTCCAGATCAAACGAGTAGCGCAACATCATGGCGGCAGATAAAATAGTAGCCAGCGGATTAGCCTTTTTCTGCCCGGCAATATCTGGAGCACTCCCGTGTGAAGGTTCATAAAGTGCCACCTTGCCGCCGATAGAAGCACTGGGTAACATTCCAATTGAACCTGTAAGCATTGAAGCCTCATCCGTGAGAATATCTCCAAACATATTCTCAGTAACAATAACGTCGAACTGCCTGGGATTTCTGATCAATTGCATTGAACAATTATCCACATACATATGAACTGTTTCCACATCAGAATAATCTGGAGCTATATCTCCCACTATTTCTCGCCATAGTCTGGAAGTCTCTATTACATTGGCCTTATCCACCGAGCAGAGTTTCCCGCGACGTCTGCGGGCCGCCTCGTAAGCAAAGCGTACAATCCTTTCAATCTCAATAGACGAGTAAGTTAAAATATCTGTAGCCTTTTGACTCCCATCAGGCATTTTTTCCCGGCTCTTTTCTCCAAAATAAAGCCCTCCGGTTAGTTCTCTGATAACCAGGATGTCCACTCCGCTGATAACCTCTTCCTTGAGAGTCGAGGCCTGTAAAAGTCCGGGAAACAAAATACATGGGCGCAGGTTGGCATAAAGAGCCAACTCTTTTCTGAGCGGAAGCAAGGCTCCTACCTCAGGACGCAGGTGAACCGGCAAATTATCCCATTTGGGTCCCCCAATTGCCCCCAGAAGCACGGCATCTGAATTCCGGCACAATTTCAGGGTATCATCAGGCAGCGGAGTCCCCGTTTCATCATAGGCTGCTCCCCCTACCAGAGCCTCAGTAAATTGAAATTCATGCCCAAATCTGCTTTCCACCGCTTTCAATGCCTTTACGGCTTCAGGTACTATTTCCGCTCCTATCCCATCCCCGGGAAGCACCGCTATCTTATACATTCATTCCATCCCTTCAATAGTTATTTAGTCTACATTTGCCAGAGACTGCGCAGCAAGGAAATTTTTTTGACACAGGCTCGCTATGCTCGCACACGGATTTAACAGATTTACACTGATTTTTTTCTTTAATGGTTTTTATATTTATGGGATTTCTACAAAGCTGAACTGATGGTTAATAAATTGCTTTTATTTAGATTTTCAGGATAACGGAACTATAGCTTCCATTATCCTGAACAAAACATTAATGGAAGCTGAGCATTTTATTAAACTATCAACTATAATTTTTGATGTTCACCAAACTAAAAATACTAAAAAGAATCTGTGTTAATTTGCGTCCGCAGGATCTGTGTGCGAGCGTAGCGAGCCCGTGTCAAAAATTCT
>JAHDSE010000126.1 GCA_018432955.1 Syntrophomonadaceae bacterium | reverse complement strand
TTTCACCCCCAAAGCCACCGGCCATTAGTTGAAAATTCCTCAAAGGTGTGTGGCGTTCTCAGTTTGAACGAACGTTGATAAATATTAGAGCATTTCCGAAGATTTCTCCATATTTATCAAGCTGCCATCTTCAGCTACTTCATAAAGATTTATCCGACCTTTATTAAAATTAAATTCGAGAAAACAGTTCCAGCAATAGTATTGCTCATTACCTACTTTACCAACCTGTAATCCCGCACACACAGGGCATCTCACTATCACCCTCAGCCGCTCCCTTCATTTTGTAATATTATGCCTTTATTGCTCTTCCATTTCAGGTCTTTGAGGGATATTTCGCTGCGGCCTTCCAGAAGATCCGGAATTATTCCTGCTGATACTTCTACTCCCCATACTTCTTTGCTCTCAGTGGCCACAATAAAATCACTTACTACCCCCAATTCTTTTCCCTCACTGTCAAAAACTTTGTCACCTAGCTTTTGTTCATATATTGATAATTCTTCCCCATGTGCATAAGATTTAATACTCTCCAAATCATGCAAAATAATTGAGCCCTCTGTTAATTGAAAATCATTTCTTATTATCATTCCCGGCACTCTCTGCGGAATATCCACCACAATATAAGCCAGCTTATAGTCATCTCCAATGGCAGCTTTTTCAACGCTTCCAATTAATTCTGCTTTATCCTGATAAAAAACCGGCAAGTTCTTTATATCCCGCAGTTTCATAAAACCCTTCTCCTCTTTTCATAGCTACAAATATTTTTCCCTGTATATAAAAAAAAATGCGCCTTTCAAGCGCCCAGATCGTCAAAAAAGGTGAAATTACCCCCATATTTTATTTTCAGGCCACTTGCAAACGATAAGTTAAGTCTTACAATTACTGCATTTATACTATGCCTTGTTTATATTATTCAATAACCCCTCCGCCCAAAACATAGTCATCAATGTAATACACTACTGACTGTCCTGGAGTTATTGCCCTTTGTGCCTGCTCAAATTCAATCCTGAGTCTGTCCTCTTCCTGGAAAAGTATACCTGCAGCAGGATTGGCTTTATAGCGTATCTTAGCCTCCACACGCAAAGATGAATCCAATTCATTAACATATATCATATTATTGTCCATTGAACTAAGGCTGTCACGATATAGTTTCTCCTCATCATCCACAATCAGCAGATTACGAACCAGGTCCATATCCACCACATATACCGGCCGACCGGCACTGATCCCCAACCCCCTGCGCTGCCCAATGGTATAAAAAGGCAATCCTCTATGAGTTCCCAATTCATTATTTTCCAAATCCACTACCTTACCCGGCTGGAAATTAATCCTGCCCTTGATAAAATCCCGGTAATCACCTTCAATAAAGCATATCTCCTGGCTGTCCCTCTCTTTGCCCATATGTATTCCGCTATCCCGGGCTATTTTCCGCACCTTGTCTTTGCTCATATTCCCCAGGGGGAACATGGTTCGGGCCAGCTGTTCCTGTTGCAGAACATAGAGAAAATAGCTTTGATCTTTTTGACTATCAATACCTTTTTTAAGTAAATATCGGTTTCTGAGAGAATTATATTCTATCCGGGCATAATGACCCGTGGCTACCATATCAAAACCCATATCCATAGCTATATCCAGCAATAAACCAAATTTTAAATAGCGATTGCACATTACGCAAGGGTTAGGAGTACAGCCCTTCTCATAGACCTGGCAAAAATAATCAATAACCTTTTCAGCAAAAGCTTCTCTCAAATCCACAACCCTATGACTGATACCCAAAACAGCGGCCAACTCTTTAGCCTCTTCCGCAATTTCCTCATGGTAATTTATCATAGTTAGTCCCGTTATATCATACCCCTGCTCCTGAAGAAGCATAGCCGCGACAGCGCTATCCACTCCTCCACTCAAAAGAACTGCAATTTTCAAAAAACCCATCTCCTCATATTTTACTACGCATAAGATAGAGACTACGCACTAAGGGGAATTTTTGACACGGGCTCGCTACGCTCGCACACAGATCCTGCGGACGCAGATTAACACAGATTCTTTTTAGTATTTTTAGTTTGGTGAACGTCAAAAATTAGTTGATAGTTTGATAAA
>JAHDSE010000097.1 GCA_018432955.1 Syntrophomonadaceae bacterium | reverse complement strand
GATAACGGAAGCTATAGCTTCCGTTATCCTGAACAAAACATTAATGACATCCACCAAACTAAAAATACTAAAAAGAATCTGTGTTAATCTGCGTCTGCAGGATCTGTGTGCGAGCGTAGCGAGCCTGTGTCAAAAATAATTTCCTTGTTGTGTAGTCTCTGGCAACTGTGAAAAAGAATTGGATAATAATTGAGGATATGGGGCGGGTTACTCCCGCCTATTGGTGTTTTAGCGCGGAGAAAACAGGTGGAGGTACATGTAATGTTATTGGTTGAAGTTCTGATGGATCTGCCACTAAAAAATTTATATAATACATATACTTATGCCGTTCCCGCGAACATGGAGGCGGATGTTTCTTTTGGCAAAAGAGTCATGGTTGAATTTGGCAAAAGGAAGGTCGAGGCTTTTATAGTCGCCATAAGAAAACAGGATGATTCCCCGGAAAAATCCAGCGGGATAAAAAAGATAATAAAGGTCCTTGACCCTGAACCCCTGTTTGACATAAAGCTTTACCGTTTGGCACGGTGGATGGCTGAGGAGTATTTATGTCCTGTATCTATAGCCATTAAAGCAATGCTACCACCCCTTCTGGGCAAAAAAAGAGGGAAAATAATAATTCCCCTTATTACTGAGCAGGACAGGTCTTCCTTGACCAGAAAACTGGATAACCGTGATTTTTGGGCAAGAGTCTGGCAAGAGGGAGAACTTAGTTTGCAGGAGGCCAATAAATATTTAAATAATGAGCAAGTACAAGCCCTGGAAGAAGAAGGCCTTATTTGCATTAGTGGAATTTATTCAGGATATAGAAGCAGTAGTACGGGATATGTTTATCAGAAGGGGGATTTCAATTTTTCCACTGATTTACCCGTACTCAAAAAAAAGGCTCCGAGACAGGCGGAAGCTATGGAATTGATACAAAATTGCAGTCCAATTGATAAAGATGTCCTGGATAAAATAATTCCGGCCTCGAGTATTAAGTCCCTTATAAGCAAAGGATTTATAAAAATCTGCCGCAAAAGCTATATTGAAAACGTGGAAAATCTGGTACTTAATGACGAACAGGAAAAAGCCATAGCTTCTATTGGCAGAGTATTATCTGTTGAAGAAAGTCAGAAAATCCTGCTTTTTGGGGTTACGGGAAGCGGCAAAACCGAGGTATATATAAGGGCAGCGGAAATGAGTATAGAAAAAGGCAAGAATGTAATTGTACTGGTACCGGAAATTGCTTTAACCCGTCACCTTATGGAGGCATTTAGCAGGAGAATTAAACATATGACTGTTATCCACAGCAGAATGCCGGCAGGAGAGAGATATAATGCATGGAAAAGGATTCAACGCGGTGAGTTTAATCTGGTGCTGGGTACCCGCCTTGCAGTTTTTTCTCCCCTTCCTGACCTGGGCTTGATAATTATTGATGAAGAACAGGAAAGCACTTATAAGCAAGAAGAAAGTCCGCGATATCATGCCTGTGAAGTGGCCCGCAAGAGGGCAAAGACAGAAAAAGCCCACGTAATAATGGGGAGTGCTACCCCATCTGTGGAGACATTTTATTCAGCCATGAAAGGACAACTGAAGCTTTTGACTTTAAAAAAACGTGTTGGTGAAGCGAAAATGCCGGTGACAACAGTTCAAGATATGAGAAAATCCGGTAAATGGACAGTTATATCGAAATGCCTGGAGGAAAAGATCCGGGAAAGGCTGGAAAAACAGGAACAGACCATACTATTTGTTAATCGCCGGGGATATTCCCCTATGACAATTTGCCGGCATTGCGGGAGTGTAGTAATGTGTCCCCACTGCTCTGTTGGCCTGACCTTTCATCATGACAGCAATAGACATATATGTCATTACTGCAATTACCAGAAAACGTCATTGGATACCTGCCCTTCCTGTGGAAGCAGACAGCTGCAGTTGATTGGTATTGGAACCCAACGCCTGGAGGAAGAAGTAAAGTTACTCTTTCCCGCGGCACGAACAGCCCGTCTGGATTTGGACAGCAGCAAAAAGACAGGAGTGCAAAAGAGAATACTTGCAGAGATGAAAAATGGAGAGATTGATATATTGGTAGGAACCCAGATGGTTGCCAAGGGTCTGGATTTCCCAAATGTTTCGCTGGTTGGGATTGTAGATGCTGACAGCATGTTGAACCTGCCGGATTTCAGGGCAGGAGAAAGGTGTTTTCAATTGATAGTGCAGGCTGCGGGCAGAGCAGGACGTGGTTCCAAGGAGGGCGAGGTGGTCATCCAGACCTATGACCCGGAAAATACGGTTATCAGGATGAGTGCCCATCAAGATTATCCCGGTTTTTTTACTGAAGAAATAAAACTCCGGCACTTGCTGAACTATCCGCCATTCTCAAAGATCTTGAGAGTAGTAATCTCATCAGAAGATGAAAAACTTGTACAGGATGGTTCCCGGAATCTGGGAGTGGCAATAAATGAAATTATTGATGCCCGGGAAGAGACAATAGAAGTATTGGGGCCGGCTCCCTGTCCTATAAATAAAATCAGGAAAAGGTACCGATGGCAGTTATTAGTCAAATGCGAAAATATGTTATTATTAAAGAGTATTGCTAGTTTTCTTATACAACAGAAATTTGACAGAGAGCTTAGAATAGAAGTAGAAATAACACCACTAATTACAATGTAAGGAGGGGCCGGGATGGCTGTTTATCAGGTAGTTGTTGTCCCGAATGAAGTCTTAAGGGCTAAAGCGGTGGCTGTGAATAAGGTGAATGCAGGGGTATTGCGGGTTTTGGACAATATGCGTGATACGATGTATGCTTTTGACGGCGTTGGGCTGGCAGCTCCGCAAATAGGAGTATCAAGGCGCATTATTGTTGTGGATACGGGAGATAGTCTTTATGAGCTCATTAATCCCGAGCTCATCTATTTGGAAGGTGAACAGACTGGCAAAGAGGGATGTTTAAGCGTTCCTGATGTCGTAGGAATAGTAAAAAGGGCCCAGAAAGTAAAAGTAAAAGGATTGGATCGTAATGGACAGGAGCAAATTATTGAGGCTTCTGATTTAGCAGCGAGGGCTTTTCAGCATGAGATTGATCATCTGGATGGAATACTATTTACAGATAAGGCAATTGAAACTAGAAGAGTAAATGGATAATTTTTGGGGGGATAGTGTTGAAAATCATATTTATGGGGACATCAGCATTTGCAATACCCTCACTGCTGGCAATAAATTCCCATCATCAGCTGAGTGCTGTTGTTAGTCAGCCTGATCGCCCAAAAGGCAGGGGGAAAAAACTTGCATTTACTCCGGTAAAAGAATGTGCTCTGGCCAATCAATTAGCAGTTCTGCAATTTGGAGATATAAAAAAAGAAGAGGCTTATGAACAAATAAAAGCCCTGGAAGCAGATTTAATAGTGGTGGTATCATATGGACAGATAATTCCCCAAAATATTCTGGAATATCCTTCACTGGGCTGTATTAATCTGCATGCATCCCTTTTGCCAAAATACAGAGGAGCGGCCCCTATACAAAGGGCTTTGATGGCCGGGGAAAAACTGACGGGAATTACCACGATGTTTATGGACGAAGGTTTGGATACGGGTGACATAATCAAGCAAGTAAAGATTGAGATAAGTGAGGACATGGATCACGGTGAATTGGAAACAATCCTTGCCCAAAAGGGTGCCCGGCTGCTTTTGGATACTATTTCAGATCTGCAAAAAGGGAGTTATGAGCGCAGGATTCAGGATAACAGCGAGGCTACTTATGCAGGGACCTTGAAGAAGGAAGATGAAATAATTAAATGGTCTGATTCCGCATTTGCCATACACAATAGGGTCAGGGCCCTCAGCCCTTTGCCAGGTGCCTTTACTATGATAAATGGAAGTAAAATCAAGATATTCAAAACCAGAGTAGTGGATACAGACGAAAGATGCGAGATTGGAAGAGTTTGCAGTGTAGGAAATGAGGGCTTTACAGTACAGACAGGAAACGGGATACTGGAGATATTGGAAATTCAAAAAGAGGGAAAAAAGCGTATGCTATGCCGTGATTTTCTGCGCGGATTTAAACTTAATTCAGGAGATATTTTGGGATAGCTAGGAGTAAACAGTTTTGGAGACAAAGAAACGAATTTATATAGGCTTGCTTTCAGCCAGTTTGGCTTTTGCGGTAGTAATAATAGGGCTGGTCTGGTATTTAACTTCCAACCGTGACATAATAATCAGCCAGATACTATTATTGGTAATAATGACACTGGCTGCTGTCATATTTATAATACTGGGAGCAGGAATAACCGCCATTGTTGTAATGATAATCAGATCCAGAGACATGCCGTCACTGGAGAATATTGCTCAACTGGCCAGTGAAACACTATTTCCACTGACTTTGTTTATGGGAAAAATATTTGGTATAAAGAAAGAAAAAATTCTTCGTTCATACATAGAAGTCAATAATTACCTGGTGAGATCCAAGCAATTACTTTTCCCGGGAAATAGAATAATGATTCTTCTTCCACACTGTCTGCAGAATTCTGAATGCCCGTTCAAAATAACCATGGATATCAATAACTGTAAAGAATGCGGCAAATGCAAGATAGGAGAGTTAAAGAAATTTGCAGAGGAAAACCAGGCTATTATTAAAGTGGCTACCGGCGGAACACTGGCAAGGAAGTTTATCAAAGAGTATCGTCCCAATGGAGTTATTGCGATAGCCTGTGAAAGAGACCTTTCATCTGGGATACAGGATATAGGAGTACTCCCGGTAATCGGAGTTCTTAATTCGCGGCCCAATGGTCCATGTATTAATACCGACGTAGATGTTGATTTGGTGAAGGAAGCATTTTATACAATGTGTAAAGGAGGATAACTTTGTGGCTTATCTTATTTTTATCATTCCAGCCTTTATTTTGTCGCTTTATGCCCAATTCAAGGTGAAATCCACATTTAACAAGTATTCACAGATAAGATCTTCCCGGGGAATAAGCGGTGCCGAGGTTGCCAGTACAATACTAAGAAGAAATGGTATCGGTTCCAGGGTTAATGTGGAGGCAGTCAAAGGAAACCTGTCTGACCATTATGATCCGGTGGCTCATACAGTCAGACTCTCAGAAACTGTGTATGGAAAAAATTCTATTGCTGCTATTGGTGTGGCAGCCCATGAAGTAGGGCATGCTATTCAACATAATCAGCAATATGGGCCATTGGAACTCAGACATAAAATTGTTCCTGTCACTAATTTTGCATCATCAGCTTCATTTCCCATTCTTTTGGTTGGAATACTAATGAACAGTATGAACCTGGTTTTTATGGGTATTATACTGTTTTCACTGGTAGTTCTATTTCATATAGTTACATTGCCGGTGGAATTGAATGCTTCCAGGCGAGCCCTGGCTCAACTATCTGAAGCCGGCCTGGTCACTAACGATGAATTGCCTATGGTTAGAAATGTATTGGGTGCTGCCGCATTAACTTATCTGGCAGCGGCATTGATGGCAGTAAGCAATCTCTTGTATTATCTTTTGATATTTGTGAGTGGTGATGAATAGAAACTATTGGGAGTGAAGTCAATGGCTGATAATAGGAACGATAGTTCAAGTCCGGCCAGGGATACAGCATTGGAGATCATCTGCAATGTTTGCGAAAATGGTGCTTATGCTAATCTGGCTCTGGAAAGGACTTTGAAAAAATCATCGCTTTCTCATCAAGACAAAAACCTGGTAACAGAAATAGTGAATGGTACTGTAAGAATGTTAAAGCACCTGGATTGGGTGCTTAACCTCTTTCTGCGAAGCCATATAGACAAGCAGCATCCTTACTTGAGAAATATTCTCAGGATGTCACTTTATCAGATATTATTTATGGATAAAATTCCAGACTATGCTTCGGTAAACCACGCAGTGGAAATGAGCCGCAAAAGAGCTAATCAAAATCTTGCCCGGGTAAGCAACGGGGTATTGAGAAATATAGTGAGAGCGAAGGGAAAAATTCAATACCCGCAGGAAGGGAAGCTGCAATATCTGGCAGTCTACTATTCTCATCCTGAATGGATTGTTGAGCTTCTCCTGGGAATTTTCGGAATTGAGGAAAGCGAGAAAATTTTGATATATAATAATCAAAGACCCATGGTGATGGTCAGGACTAATACATTAAAGGGAAATAGAGAAGAAATTCTGGAGATATTAAAAAAGGAAGATCTCGACTGCCGGGAGAGCCGGCTGACTCCATGGGGCTTAGAGCTGATTGGTATGAGAAAGGCTATTTCGGATTACCGTTCATATAAAGAAGGGGCTTTTTATATACAAAATGATGCTTCTATGCTGGCAGCTCCTATTTTGGCTCCAGAGAAAGGAGACATTATATTTGACCTCGGATGTGGGGTTGGGGGCAAGACAACCCATCTAGCGGAATATGTCAACAAGACTGGGCAGATTCATGCATATGACATTTACAAGAAAAAATTGGCACTTTTACAGGCCAATTGTGCAAGACTTGGCATAGAGAATGTTCAAAGCTACAATATAAACATCCTGGATATAGAAACAGCTGAGCTGGAGGCAGACAAGGTCTTGCTTGATGTTCCCTGTTCAGGACTGGGAGTTCTTAATAGAAGAGCGGATGCCAGATGGCATAGAAAAAAAGAGGACATTGCTGAACTAAGGAAACTGCAGTCAGCCCTGATAAAGAAAGCAGGACAAATTGTGAAGCAGGGAGGCTTTCTGCTTTATTCAAGCTGTACAATCAATCCTGCGGAAAATGAAGAAATTATATCAGAGTTCCTTGTTAATGGAGAGTTTGAGCTCTATGGGTTCGCTGAGCGAATATCATTTTTCCCTTTAGACGAGCTGGACAAGAAGAGGGCATCACAGGGAATGCTCACCATAATACCAGGCAAATATCAGAGTGACGGTATGTTTTATGCATTACTGAGGAGGAATAAATAGAAAATACCATGAATCAGAATCTAAAAACTGAGTTATTAGGGATGAAAATACTTGAATTGGAGAATTATTTAGTATCTCTGGGAGAAGCAAAATTTCGCGGGCGGCAGATACATAAATGGATCTACCAGAAAGGAATCAGTTCATTTTATAATATGAGTGATCTGCCGGCATATCTCAGACAAAAACTGAGTCAAAGCTCACAAATTTCCATTCCCAGGGTACTGAAACAACGCTTGTCCATGGACGGGACACGGAAGTTTCTCCTGGAACTGGAAGATAAGAAGAGGGTAGAAACGGTACTTATTCCGCAAGCCGGACAGAATAAGCGCTATTCCTTGTGTATTTCGACCCAGGTTGGTTGTCCGGTGGGCTGCAGTTTTTGTGCTACCGGTCAGTCAGGTTTTCAGAGAAATCTACAGGCACATGAGATTGTGGGGCAGTTTCTGGGTTCCAAAAAGGAGCTGCAGAAAAGACTGAAGAATACAGATGACAAATTAATCAGTCATGTTGTATATATGGGCATGGGAGAGCCTATGCTCAATTACGATGAAGTGATAAAATCAATATATATTCTCAATGATCCCAAAGGGATTAACATTGGGCAGCGGCATATTACGATTTCTACTTCAGGAGAAGCCAGTGGAATCGAAAAACTCGCATCTGAGAATTTGCAGGTTACCCTTGCGATATCCTTGCATGCCTGCAACAATAATTTAAGAGATCAACTGATTCCAATGAATCGCAAGTATCCACTAAAGAGACTGATGCAGGCAGTTGAATTTTACCTTGAGCAGACTAATCGCAGGGTAAGCTTTGAGTACATTATGCTGGACGAAGTAAATATCGACAGGGCAGATGCTGATAAGATGATAAATATGCTAAAGCCAATGCTGGCTAATATTAATTTGATTCCGTATAATGAAGTTGAAGGCTTGTCATATAAAAAACCATCACCTCAAAAAGTAGCACAATTTTTTCATTATTTAAGCAATGGCGGATTGAATGTTACCTTAAGAGAAGAACGAGGCGGAGATATCGAAGCCGCCTGTGGACAACTGAGGTCACCATCTTAACTTCAGTTTTCAATGTATTTTCGATTTGATTTTTTCTATCCAATGTTTAGAGGTGTTTTTGAATGAAGACTGCGGTAATTTCAGATATAGGATTGATTCGCAAGAGGAATGAGGACAGCTTTTTGCTCAAGGAATCTTTGGGGCTTTTTGTTGTTTGTGATGGTATGGGTGGACACAGTGGAGGAGATACAGCCTCGAAAATGGCGGTAGAAATAATTGATGAAATGAGCGAGATTCTCCAATCATCTGAACCACTATCCTTTTTGCAGGAAGCAATTATGAAGGCTAATTTGGACATATGGGAAATGGCTCAAAATAATACAGAATTATTTGAAATGGGAACAACTATTACTGCCGCAGTTTTAAGAGAAAACCGGCTCACTGTTGCTAATATTGGCGACAGCAGCCTATTCATTATAAACAGTAATGGCATAAGTAAACTTACCCAGGATCATACCCTGGCTGTAGAAATGTATGAAAATGGTCTGTTGAACATTGATGAAATTCGCGATAGTGGTTATAATCATATTCTTACACGGGCACTGGGAATTGAACCTAATGTGAAAATAGATTTTGTAAGCGAAACTTTATCACAGGGAGACAAAGTTTTGTTGTGCAGTGATGGTCTGAGCGATTTACTTCATGAGGAAGAAATTTTATCCGCTTTTTTTGAATATAATAAAGGTCTGCAAGATATAGCAAATAAATTGCTGGAAAATGCATTGGGAAAAGGTGGACATGACAATATTACCATTATAGTAATAGAGATTTAATTGGGAGGTTAGAGGCTTGAAAGGCACCGTTCTTGGTGAGCGCTATGAATTAATAGAAAAAATCGGTGAAGGCGGAATGGCTTTAGTCTACAAAGCTCACTGCAGAATATTGAATCGAACCGTTGCCGTAAAAATTTTAAAAGAGGAATTTGCTTCAGATCAGAATTTTGTTGAAAAGTTCAAAACTGAGGCTCTGGCAGTTGCTCAACTATCACATCCCAATATTGTTAATATCTTTGACGTTGGACAGCTGGATGAAGTCTACTATATTGTTATGGAATATGTGGAAGGAAAAACCCTAAACGAAATAATTCATGAACGTGGTTCTTTGTCTGTTGATGAAGCGATCGATATCTCCGCAATGATCTGTGATGGTTTGCACGAGGCTCACGAAAAAGGAATAATTCACCGGGATATTAAACCTCATAATATATTGATTACCGGTAGTGGAATTGTAAAAGTCGCTGATTTTGGAATAGCTCAGGCTATCAGTAAAAAAACCATTACTTTTGCTGGTGACATATTGGGTACAGTTCATTATATTTCTCCGGAACAAGCTAAAGGAGAGCCGGTTAACAGAGCTACGGATATTTACTCTCTGGGCTGTGTTCTTTATGAAATGTTAACTGGTAAAATGCCCTTTGATTCCGAGAATACTATTACCATTGCCTTAAAACACATTCATGATCAAGCTGTTCCTCCCAGAAGCATTAATAAGGATATCCCCCCTGTACTGGAAGCCATTATCTTAAAGGCCATGGAAAAACTACCCGAAAACCGCTTTGCTTCTGCTGAAGAAATGCGCCTGGCTCTGCTTAATATGGATAGTGACAGAGCATTAAAATATAGTAATAATAGAAATGGACGTACACGAGTGATGTCGCCGATTTTCAATAGTCAAGACCAGTCTATCAGAAACAGGAAAAGAATTCGACCTGCGGCTCTAGTAATAATATCCCTTGCTGTCCTTGGATTATTAACGGGGTTTTTCTTTATAATGAGTGAAAGTGTTTTCGGCAATGAGGTTGTCGTACCTGAGCTTACAGGAATGACCGAAAAAGAGGCCAAAGAAGAACTGGAAAAACTTGGGCTTAAAATGTATATAAGTTATAAATTTGATGAGAAGATTGCCAGGGATCTGATAATATCTCAAAAACCAGCAGACGGGCAGAAGGTAAAAGAAGGCCGGGAAATTACTGTAGTAGTAAGTAAAGGCAGTCAACTGGTACAGGTCCCCAGCGTGAGGGGCCTGACACTTGCGGATGCCGAAATGCGGCTTAACAGTGAAGGACTCAAGGTCGGGAAAAAGGATAAGATTTATGACGATAAGTTTGCCGTAGATGTGGTAATATCTCAAGATCCGTTGCCAGGAAGCGAGGTTGAATCACATAGTGAAATAAATCTTATGATAAGCAGAGGAAAGACCCCTAAAAAAGTCTCTATGCCTGATTTGATTGGATTAAGCCTGGAATACGCGCAAAAAAAAATCCAGGACAATAATCTCTTGTCAGGAACCATTAAAAGACAAGAGAGCACTGCGTTTTTTGTCATTCTGGTTATTGAACAGGATACCGGGAGTGGTGT
>JAHDSE010000061.1 GCA_018432955.1 Syntrophomonadaceae bacterium | reverse complement strand
GTACAAGGCATAAGAAAGAACGCAAGGGACAAGGACACGGAATAGACTGCTTGTTTTCCTATTATGAACCATATTTAAATAGAGAAATACCTGTAATAGTTGAATCGAAATCAAGGGCATGGAATGGCATTAATAAATCTGAAATAGAAAATTGGCTAAATAATCAAATATTAAGTTCACTAGAATGTGCCCCACAAGCACCAGAATTAAAGCATTTTGAACTTGTGCCATATAACACTGGATTGTTATGCATATGGTGTAATGATAATAACTATGATCATAATAAATTTAAAGAGTACTTATCAAAACTAATTATTAGAGAGAAGAGACTTGCTTATCGGACATTTATCCTTTCAAATTATGACATCTTAAGATTATGCTCGTTAATATCGGTTTTACAAGATTTAGAAAAACAAGGGTTTAAATGGAATTTCTATTATCCAAGTATGGATGGAAAACATTTAATGATTAATAGGCAACTTTCATTGATTCAAATGTTTTCGAAATATATTTTTGTTCAAGCAGAAGGATCTGAAAAAACTGATAGAGACCAAAAATATAAGAAGAAATCAATAGTTTTTGTTTTTGATAAGGTCACTCAACAAAGTCTTATATTTATGTATGAAGCATTTAAAAAGTATCAATTAGAAGCTGCTGATGATTTTATCTTTTACATATATGAAGAACCATTGAAAGTAAGAAATGCAGTAGCAGATTTTAAAAGACAATTAGAAGCAGAGTTAGCAAGCCAAAAAAGGAGTCTTGAAGTTGATGTTAAGTATATGGATTTTTATGCAGGAATTCCCCCCTTATTATTAAATGTATAACTGGAGAGTGTATAAAAATGATTGAAAAATACCCTGAACCTAATTCATTAAAGCAAGTATTTTTGAAATTACCATTACGGGAAGTTCGTAAATTTTATAAAGAAAGAGGTATTATTTTACATGCAAATAGTAGTGAACAAATAGCTGATTATGTACCTTTATTCTTTTGGGGATTAGAGGATATAAACAAAATTTCTGAATTACTAGAAGCTGAACGTAATTACAAAAAATCAGTTCGAATTGAAGTGTCAGATATCAGCTACTGCGGACAAGAGGAAGAGAATGAGGCCTCAATGACCTTATTTGTTGAATCAATGAAATATGCTCAGATTTTACCAAATGAACAAAGAGATGTAAATATAGAATCGATTACAGAAAAAACTAATGAAAATGAAGCGGAAGTGGTGATATCGTATACCCGAAAAAAACCGGGAATGGTACAATTGCTTGATGAAGAAATGCGCAGAGTTCCTTTGACTATTAGGAAAAATAGTGAAGGTAAACTGAATATCGATATTAATCATCGTGATGATAACGATATTAAAAAGGTTAGGGGCTTATTAAAAACTTTAAATCTCACAGAAACAACGGGGTTTAAAATGAATACAAGTGAACTTAATTTGGAAGGATTAACCACTAATGAAAAAATACAACTTTTTATAAATTTTTTCGGAAATGATTTTGATGAATGGAGATTAATAGAAGTCAAAAATTTGAAAGTTACCATAGAGAAAAATGAGGAATTGCAAGACAATGAAGATACCAAAGATGTTGAGGAGGAAGAACTTCATGGATTAAATTCTGCCTTATTATCTGGAAACTCTTTGCTTACAAATCCTTTTGTTATTAAATGTCTTAATCATGGTTTCTACTTTTCATATGCACGAATACTATTTGAACATAAAGACAATCCAAAGCAGGTTGAGATTGAATTGAATTCTAAACAACGTAATTATGTACTAGAAGTAAACGTAGTATCAACATATGAAATTGAAGATGGCAATCCCCAGAAGATCCCTTTTGATGATTCTGAACAACGTGCGTATCTGAGCTTTTTTAATGATGTTTTGATGAGTTTACATAGACAGATAAGAGGCAGTAGAGATAGTAATAACAAAGGATTCAATATTCAAGCTGCTATCAAAAGTCTTCAACCTAATATTTAAAGGGAGTATCGATAGTTCCGTGTAAGTGTAACAAGCAGGCGTTATTATTATCTGCTCCCTCAGCCCTAAAAATCGAGTTAAAAAGTAAATGGAAATATAAAGCTCCCCAAGTGTCCCCCATACTACTATTTAAAAAAAGCCGGAGCTTAAAAACTCCGGCTTTACTGTGTTCTTAGTGGCAGGGGAGAGAGGAATTGAACCCCCAGCCCTCGGTTTTGGAGACCGATGCTCTGCCAATTGAGCTACTCCCCTTTGTTTGCTTTTCTTCAGCAAGAATTATTTTATCATAAAAGTATAAGAGGTTCAAGAGAATAATCTCGCTTATGATTCCTCAAAAAGACTAAATTAGAGCTGCTATATCAGTCTTCAGTTTAAGTTTTGACACAGTATGATTTTCCATGGAACTGCTGAAAGAGCTGGGCCAGAATTCTGACTTCTGCTTCCAATACTCTGTCAGTGAGCAGGTTAATTTTAAATCTGTCCTGTTCGTCTTTACTGCATATTTTGCTGATTTCACTTTTACGCAAATAGTTCCTGGGAAGAATCTTGTATCTTATAGCAATTTCCCCGGCTTGCAGCAAGGCATCTACAGAGATACCATCCAATTGATCGATAAAGCTTTCGAATTCGGTTGAGCTTGCATGGACAAGAGCATTCAAATCCCTGAAAATTTGCTCAACAAACCAATTTTGCAGATTTTCAAAATCATCCGCTGCTTCCTGGGATTTTCCCGGGGGATCTTGGCCTAACGGTCGAAAGCCTTCGTTGAAAATCGAATATGCGCTTTCATCTATGAAGTATTTGAGCACAGGATCGTTTTCCAGGAACCAGGAAACAAATTGAGCCACTTTTTCTATGTTTTGTATCTCTGCTTTAGACAGGGAAGGGAATTTAATGGCTGTTGTCTGCAAAATGAATTCTTCCTTTTCCACTTTGTGTTTCTACTATAATAACATAATGCAATGATTTGCACGGATGTGAAGGAAAATAAAAAATTTCTTTGCTCTTAAAACGTTCCTGGCGCAGATAAGCGAACAGATTTTACAGCTTTATTAATGCTCAGCTGCCTGGTAAGCCTTGATCTTTTCAGCCACAGCCTTTTTGCGGCAGCTTTCACATAGTTGTCTATCACTTGCGCAGGCGTTGTTTTTCTTCGCTGTAAATTCCCACTGCTCTTTTGTAGTATAGAGTTTGCCGCAGCGTTCACAGGCCAGGAGTTCAAAGGTCTTGTTCCAAATGCTTCGTTTATTGCCTTCCTCCACCATTTCTATGGCAGCAGTGGGACAGATCAGAGCACAGGCGCCACAGCCGGTACAGGCTTCTGAGGCTTCGTCATAAGGACTGGCTACTCTTTTGTCTGTACCTCTCATTATCAGGGAAATGGCATTGCTGCCTATTTCCTGACAGGCTTGCACACACAGATTGCAGAGGATACAACGCTCTGCCGGGTCTTCCTTTAGTGAATTATCCTGGCACTCATATTCGCGGAAAAGCTTTTGCAATAAGAGGCTGTTGGGGGCACGTTTGTACAGCAACATTATTATATTGCGTCTGGTCTTTTTTATAAGAGGGGTGGAAGTCCTCACCTCTATTTTTTCTGTTATGGGGTAGGTACAGGCAGCGACCATTTTCTTCTGTCCCTCTTTTTCCAGTTCTACCATACACAGGCGACAGCGACCCTGCCCTCCAAAGGCTTCGTGATAGCAGAGGGTAGGGATATAGATATCTGCTTTCCGGCATGTCTCCAGGATAGTATCCCCATAAACAGCATCGATTTTTTTCCCGTCTATTATAATCTGCATTTTCCACCCCTCCTATTTAACCTTTACCGCGAGAAAAGGACAGTTATTGATACAATCGCCACACCTGATACAAAGCTCCTGAGAAATAACATGGGGTTCTTTTTTTTCACCGCTAATGGCATTTACCGGGCAATTCTTTTTACATAAACCGCATCCATTACATAGCTCAGGGTCTATATAAAACTCGGTGAGTTTTCTGCATACCCCGGCCGGACACCTGTGCTCCCTGATATGGGCCAGGTATTCATCACGAAAATACCTGATAGTTGACAATACGGGATTAGGAGCGGTTTTACCCAGGGCACACAGAGAAGCAATTTGCAGGGTTTCTCCCAGTTCTTCCAGAAGCTCCAGGTCTCCTTCTTTTCCCTGGCCCTCACATATACGGGTGAGTATTTCCAGCATACGCCTGATGCCTTCACGGCAGGGAACACATTTTCCACAGGATTCTCCTGCCAGGAAATTCAGGTAATAGCGGGCAACCTCAACCATACAGGTGCGGTCGTCCATAACGATCAGGCCCCCCGAACCCATCATGGACCCGGCAGCAGCAAGGGATTCAAAATCAACCGGCAGGTCGAGGAGTTCAGCAGGTATGCAGCCTCCGGAAGGGCCGCCGGTTTGTACGGCTTTGAACTGCCTGCCTTTTAGAATTCCACCACCGATATCATAGATGATTTCACGCAGGGTGGTGCCCATGGGAACTTCCACCAGACCGGTATTCATCACTTTACCTACCAGGGAAAAGACCTTGGTTCCTTTACTATGATCTGTACCTATTGAAGCAAAGTTTTCAGCCCCTTCAAGGATTATCACGGGAATATTGGCCCAGGTTTCAACATTGTTTATAACGGTGGGCTTCCCCCATAAGCCTTTTTCTGTGGGGAAAACGTATTTATCCCGGGGCTCCCCAATATTTCCTTCAATAGAAGCTATAAGGGCAGTTTCTTCACCACATACAAAGGCACCGCCGCCCCGTACTATTTCAATATCAAAGAAAAAGTCCCGGCCCATGATATCATCGCCCAGATAGCCAAAAGAACGGGCATCGGCAAGTGCCTGCTTCAGGTTTTGGATAGCCAGGGCATATTCATCGCGTACATAAATAAAACCTTTTTCGGCTCCGATGGCCAGTGCACAAATAATCATACCCTCTATAACTGTGTGGGGGTCACCTTCCATTATGCTTCTGTCCATAAAAGCCCCGGGGTCACCTTCATCACCGTTACATATTACATATTTGGGTGAGTTCTCCTGCCGGGCACAGCTTTGCCATTTCAGACCAGTGGGGAACCCCGCTCCGCCGCGTCCCCGCAGGCCCGAATCTATTATCTGGCTTACTATTTCTGCTGCCTGCATGCCAACGGCTTTTTGCAGAGCCTGGTAACCGCCGCAGGACAGATAATCACTGATTGAAGCCGGATCAATTTCTCCGATATGGCGCAGGGCAATTTTATGCTGCTTTTTGTAAAAATCTATCTCGTGATGAGACTTAAACCGTTTTTTGCTCTGGGGATCACGATAGAGAAGTCTTTTTATCAATTCACCGTTTTTTATGGTTTTTTCAATTACTTCCTTAACATCAGAGGCCTTAACATGGCAGTAAGTGATGTCATCGGGCATTATCTTTACGAGTGGACCCTGTTCACACCAGCCATTGCAACCTGTAGCCTTGACATAGGTTTCGACCTCTATCCCGCTATCAGGGTCCAGGTTCTCTTTTAAGGCCTGGAAGACATCCATACTGCCGTTGGCCAGGCAGCCTGTTCCACAGCAAACCAGTATTTTCCTGAATTTATGATTTTCCATCTTCATGAACATGCCCCCCATAAGCCTTGATAATATCCAAAAGTCCCGATGAACTTACCTTGGGATATATTTTTTCATTAACCATAAGCACCGGTGCAATTGCACAGGCTCCCAGGCAATTAACTGTTTCCAGTGAAAATAGTCCGTCCTCGGTGGTTTCTCCCGGTTTTATCCCCAGGCTGTTAAAGACCTGGTCGATTATTACCGCCGAGCCTTTAATATGACAGGCGGTGCCATCACAAACCTTGATATTGTATTTCCCTCTGGGTACCAGGCTGAAAGCCTTGTAAAAGGTAGCCAGGGAATATATTTCACTAAAAGCTACACCCGTATGTTCTGCTATTAGCTCCAGGCCTTCCCGGGGCAAGTAGTTACATATCTTCTGTAAATCCTGCATCATAGCCAGGATATAGCGTTTCTCACCGGGATAAGCATAAATTATTACATGAATCTTTTCTTGAATTTGATTTATATCCACAGCCATTTTCAGCCTGCCTCCTTAGCCGGCTGCTTGTCATCCTGGAGAAATGGCAAGCAGCCTCTGAAATGATGTTCGTGGTATTTTAAGCCAAACCAAGCTGGGATTTCTTTTCTTCTCCTGGAATTCCCTCATCATCCCAACCCCGTAATTTGTAATACTCGGGAAGCATTTTGTCCAGCTCAAGCACCCGGCCTTTGTGAGGACCGTCTTTCATAGGCTCTTGCAGGAGTCTGGGGGGCAAAGTATCATCTTTTTTACTGAATCCGGCTTGCAGGTTGAAGAGCCGTTCCAGGTTCCAGATACGTTCTCCAGCCAGGAGGAATTCTTCGTCACTGAGGTCAATCCCGGTTGCGGTTCTGATTTGTTGAGCTATTTCAGGAAGACCGATGGCAAAAGTAGTAAACAGGCATATCCCTGACGAATCGCAAAGCGCTGTGAGGTCCTGGAATATTTTTAATAAACCCGGTTTGCCATCTGTAGTATCTGGATCAACTTTTTCCGGGATACCAAGGATCTCAGGGGAAGTCATATAGCCCCGGACATGGCAGCCTCCCCGGTTGGAGGTAGCGTATTCCAGGCCGATACCCTGCTGACCACGGGGATCATATGCCGGGAGTTCCTGTTTTTTGGCAGTCATCGACAATTCCGGGTGACCGTATTTTTCTGCCAGGCGGTAAGATCCTTCGGCCAGTTCATTACCAAAGCCTTCACGGTAAGCGGTCTTTTTCACCATTTCTACCAGCATGTCACCGTCTGCCCATGCGAGGGGAACTTCAACATCAGTATAAGGAATAATATTCTTTTGATACATCTCCACTGCGCAGCTGAGGGTACCGCCCATAGTAATGGGGTCCATTCCCAGTTCGTTACAGAGATAATTCGCTTTTGATATGGCTTCAAAATTATTGATTCCCAGGTTGGAACCAAAAGCCCATGTGGCTTCGTATTCCGGACCTTCTCCCGAGCCCTTGAATTTACCTTTGCTTATCCTGCTTACGCGCCCGCAGCCTATGGTACAGCCGAAACAGCCTTTATTCCGCACCAGGTATTTCTCTGCCTGGTATTCCCCGGAAATTTTTTCGGCATCTGCAAAAATGGCGGCTTCACTAAAATTGTTAACCGGTAAACCACCATGAGCGTTAAGAATATTTACCAGGATATTGGTTCCGTAAGCTGCCAGTCCCTGACCGGTAACCGGGTGGTTTCTGAGTTTGTTGCGGGCATCGGTAACAGTCTCCATGAACAAATCCGGCCTGGCAACCTTAATGCCGCCTGTCCCACGAACGACAACAGCTTTCAGTTTCTTGGAACCGAGTACTGCTCCTACACCTGAACGCCCTGCGGCCCGGTTATATTCGTTCATAATACCGGCGAACTTGACCAGGTTTTCACCTGCCGGACCTATACAGGCAACCTTGGCCTCCTCATCAGTAGCTGCTTTGAGCATATCAGTAGTATCAATTACATTCTTACCCCAGACTTCTTCAGCACTGCGGATTTCCACCTGTTCATCATTAACCCAGAGATATACAGGTTTTTCGGATTTACCTTCGATTATAATGCCATCATAACCGGCGAATTTCAGTTCAGGACCAAAGGTACCTCCTGAATTGGAAGCGGCAATAGTACCGTTCAGGGGACCTTTGGTGATTACATTATATCGACCTCCGGAAGTAGCCAGGGTTCCGGTAAGGGGACCGGTCATGAAAATAACCTTATTTTCCGGAGCCAGGGGATCAACATTGGGAGCTACCTCATCGGCAAAAATCTTGCTGCCAAGTCCGCGAGCACCAATATAATCGCGCAGCATAGCCATATCCAGGCGTTCTTTGCTTACTTTGCCACTGCTTAAATCAATTCTTAATATCTGCCCCATCCAAGCAAACATGATTAAACCACCTCCTCATAAACCACTCTTAGTTTTTCAGCGTAGTTCTTGCGTTTTGCCAGATTAGCCTTAATAGGATCCTGGTAAGTGATAGCTCCAGATGGACAGTATTGAACACACTGGGGGTCTCCTCCACATAGGTCACATTTACTTATAATGTCACTGACCGGATCGTAGATGGTAGCACCAAAGGGGCAGGCAATAGTACACATTTTGCACCTCAGGCACCTGTCATGGGAGACCAGCATGGCTCCGGTTTCTTCATCCCGGGTAATAGCACCTACCGGGCAGACTTCCATGCAAGCGGCAACACTGCATTGTTGACAGACAATCGGAGTCGCCAGGCCTACTTTCTCAAAATTAAATACGGTGATTCTGGACCGAAGGGGGTTAAACTCCCCGGTATGAACAAATGAGCATACCAGCTCACATGTTCGGCATCCAGTACATTTTTCGGGTTGTACAACTAAAATTTTTTCCATAATTTTCCCGGCTCCATAATAATGAAACCAGTTGTCCACCTCCTTTTGCTGTATTCAAGAAGTACATATAGTTTTTATTGAAGATATACTTCAGCAATTATCATGCCAATAAGGAGGCTGATTTGCAGAAAGGCCTTATAAGCCCGAAATATCCAGGTGACAGCAATCATTTTCGCTATATCTTTTTAAAAAATAAAAAAAGGACTGTAACATTGATGGTCATGCATCATTACAGTCCTGTGACAATTAAATAACAGCTATTGAACAATTCTGTTCGTTTACAATGCAATATTATAAAGCTTAATTTTCCTGTACAGGGTATTGCGGGAAATACCCATTTCTCTGGCAACCTGACTGATATTGCCGCCGGATTCAGCGAGCAGTTTGATGATTTCCTGCTGCTCAATTTCTGCCAGGTCCTGTTTCTTTTTTTCCCTTTCATTACGTATACTGATAGCCCGACTATTATTAGTTTTTCCGGAATCCTGCTCCTTGAAGCTATTATGGGAAAGAATCTCTACAGGCAGGTCACTCGCACGCAGGGTATTTTCCCGGGCAATACAAACCATTCTTTCTATAACATTTTGTAATTCCCGGACATTGCCGGGCCAATCATAGTTTTTTAATGCCGGGATTAGATCGGGATCAATTTTCTTTATATTTATTTGCAGCCGTTTACTTATCTCTTCCAGGAAATATTCAAATAAAAGGGGAATATCTTCGAGGTGTTTCCTCAGAGGAGGCAGGTTGATGGAAATAACCTTCAAGCGGTAATATAGATCCTCCCGGAAATTACCTTTTTCTACTGCTGCGTGCAGGCTCTTGTTAGTAGCACAGATAATACGCACATCAACTGGTATGACCTTATTGTCACCTATACGCACTATTTTCCTTTCCTGGATAGCGCGTAAAAGGGAGCCCTGTTTTCCCATAGTCATATCCCCGATTTCATCCAGAAATAGTGTTCCTCCGCTGGCCAGCTCAAATTTACCTGGCCGGCCTCCACGGTATGCTCCGGTAAATGCCCCTTCCACATAGCCGAACAATTCACTGCCCATCAGTTCCCGCGGTATAGCTGCGCAATTTAGGGCAACAAAGGGTCCCTTTTGGCGTCTGCTCTGATTGTGAATAGCCTGGGCGAATACTTCTTTTCCAGTACCGCTTTCTCCTTCCAAGAGTACATTGCTGTCGTTTTCCGCAGCCAGAGAAGCTACCCGGACAGCTTCCTGTATTACCGGAGCTTTCCCCAGAATGTCTGTAAAGCTAAATCTGGCCTCGGCACCGCTGAAACGATTGACCAGCTTTTTAATTTTGTTTATCGGGTTTATAATTATTGCGCCACCGGTATTAAATCCCCGGTCATCCTGTATTGCTTTTCCAGAGATCAGACAATGTATATTACTTTTTCCCGATTCAGCCAGCACTTCAGTATTGGAAAATGATTTGCCCGAATAAATCATTTCTTTAATACGGGGTATATTCTGAAACACTTCTTCAAGATGGAGGCCTTCCATGTTATGGCTGGATTTCTCCAGAAGACCCTCTGCAGAAGGGTTAACCTGTTGAATTATCCCTCTGGAGTCAACTATTATCACCCCGTCTGACATAGTATTGAATATATTGTTCATACGGCTGTAAACCACTTTCAATTCCCGGTTTTTTTGCTGTACCCTCAGTTGTTCCTCTATGGCCTTAACGGCTGCCACTACCATTCCCAGAGTATGCAAATGACTGGCATATGAAGGACCTGACATCTGCAAAATACCTGCCATTTGACCATTACAGTCAAAAATAGGAGCTGCTGAACAGGTCCAGGTATGAATCTTCTGGCAATAATGTTCTTCACCGGATACCTGTACCGGCTTTGCTAAAGCCAGGGCTGTTCCCACTCCGTTTGTACCTGCTTCTTCTTCGAGCCAGCTGCTGCCTGGAATAAGATTTATTTCCAAGCCCATTTTTTGTGTGTGTTTATCTCCAAGGGTTTCAATTATATTACCGTTTTCATCGGACAGTATTACTATAAAACCAGAACCGGCAACAAAATTATAAACATTTTCCATGAATGGTCGGGTAATAGCAATCAGGTCCTTTTTTCTATTTAGCAACTGTGTTAATTCAGGTTCTTTCAGAACTTGACGGCTGCCGCTGCAATAGGGATTAACGTCAGCTTTCCGGCATCTCTGCCATGATTCTGCAATAACCGGGCGCACTTTATCAGCGTCAAGAATTCCGGTTTTAATGAATTTCTCCCATGCTCCAGCAAGCCTTTGTGTATTCACCATTTTTCCTCCTATATCATTACCGGCTTGATTAATTTCGCTTACTCTTACATATTAACTTAGTTCGAGTTAAATCGACAATACTCAATGTTTGAGAAAAAATGTACATTTACACTAAAAATGCCGTTCTGGGATGATTAGCCAAAAGAATCAAAATAAAAGGCTGTAATATTAATTCTAAGGCGCAAGATATGCTCATAAAGTGTAATGGAAAAAGTAATTTATGATATGGAAGGGAGGGTATCTATGATAAGTATTAAAAGGAAGTACGTGTTCTGGACGGTTTTAATAGTGTTGCTGCTTTCTGTTATTGCTGTTCTGGCAAATCATTTTGTGCAGCGGGAGTGGCTGGAGCAGCGGCAAATAGAACTTCTTGAAGATGCTCTGGCACCTCAAACGGCTGAGGCGGCTGCTTATGACTGGGCAGAGGCAATCAAAACCAGAAATGGAGCCTGGCAGTATGCGCTGATGGATGAAGAACTCCGGGAAGAATACCTGGAGGAATTTGAATCCACAAATTGGGTTACCGGCTTCTCCAGTCCCTGGGTAGAGAAATATGAGGTGAGCCGTGAGTCCGAGGATGAAGAAGGAAATATTATGTTCAAGGTCAAGTTTGATTGGTATACCAGTGGGGGTTATTCGTACTCCAACACCGGGACCTTGAAGGTAGGTGAATTTACTGACGGTCCTGAAAAATGGCTGATTACTTACCTGGATTTCAGTTACGAACCGGATTGATTAGCAACTAAGGTCAATTTTCTTGACAGGCTGAGAGTCAAGGGTATTCCTTGACTCTTTTTGTATCGCGAAGTTTTTTGTTAATCTTGCTTCACTTTGCTGCTATGACTTTGGCCCTTTGCTTCCCTTGCTGTGCATGGACAGGATATTGGTCTCGTAGGAGAATATCAGCTGCTCTCTTTCCCGCTGTTTCTTCAGAGCCAGTTGAATAAGCTCCTCCATAAGGTCCGAAAATGAAAGACCGGAGGCTTCCCAGAGGTAGAAGGACAGGGAACCGGGGATGGTATTTATTTCATTTACATATACTTCATTCTTCTCCGTTTCAATGAGAAAATCTATCCGGGAGACTCCATCACAGCCCAGGGTCTGAAATGTTTTTACCGCCAGATCCTGTATTAAATTGGACATTTCCGCTGGTATGTCTGCGGGCAATCTCCGCAAAGATCCGCCCATACCCTTGCCGCTGTTACCCATATATTTGTCCTGATAGCTTAAAATATCTACACTGCTAACGGGTTCTTCACAAACCGATGCCCGGGCCTTTTCATAATCACCCAGCACGGAACAGTTGATTTCTCTCAGATTTACTATCATTTCTTCTATAAGAATTTTTTTGGAAAAATTCCCGGCCAGTTCAATAGCCTCTTCCAGCTCAGTTCGGTTGTTTGCCGGTGTTATACCTACACTGGAACCCAGGTTTGCCGGTTTGACAATCAGCGGATACTTGAGCTGGGCTTCAACTTTTTTGTATATGGCCTCACTGTCTTTTAACCAGTCTTTGGTATAAAACCATACATAATCCAGAACAGGCAGGCCTGATTCTTTCAGTACTTTTTTAAAAATGATTTTATCCATGCCGATGGCTGAAGAGAGTACGTCAGGACCGGCATAGGGAATATCAATGGATTCCAGATAGCCCTGCAGGGTTCCGTCTTCCACGTTTGTGCCGTGGACTACCGGGATAGCCAGGTCCAGGCGGTGAAGGGCAGTATTGCGTAAAATACCCGGAGGATACTCAAAAATGAGTGTTTCTTTGAGGTCTTTGACAATACTGATGCGCTTGGCTCTGGACAATAGTGTTTTCATATCCTCATAGTTCTGAATTTCCAGCAGGGCTTCGCCTGTATAAAAGATTCCTTCCTTGCTTATGTAAACAGGAATGACATTGTATTTATTACTGTCAATGGCATGGATTGCTTGCAGGGCTGAAATGATTGATACTTCGTGCTCAACAGACCTGCCACCGAAAAAAACACCGATATTTATTTTCATAATATTCACTCACTCCCTTATTCTATTCATTATAGCTGTCAAGTAAATCGTTTTCAAACAGTACAATGCTGCCAGGTACAGTAATGGAATTCAAGTGCTTAACAGCTTCATTCAGATTTCTGGCTATATAATACTGATTTGCCGGATAATCCATTTCTTTGAGACCTTCCTGGATAGGTGCTGTTTGCCTTGGACCAACCAGGATAATGTAATCACAAATCCCGCTGGCCTTTATGCCGAATTCCTTATTAAATTCGTGTTCCCTGGGACCGAGCTCAACCATTCCGGGGGTTACCAGAATCTTTTTAACGGCCTGAATTTTGTCCAGTACATCCAGGGCCATCCGGGAACCTGTAGGATTGGAATTAAAAGCGTCATCAATAATGCTAAGTCCCCCGGCAGATTTTTTTAGCTCCAGACGATGAGGAACCGGGGTGATTTTTCTAACAGCATATGAAATAGTATGCAAATCTATACCCAGCTCACTGGCTGCTGCCGTGGCTGCCAGTATATTATAGACGTTATGCAAACCCAGCAATTTTGTCCGGAAGATTGTCTCAGTACCGTCATATTTGCATACTTTGAAATTGGAACCCCGGACATCATAGCTGATATCCTCAGCCCAATAATGCAAATTCCCGGACTTGATTCCATAATAAAAGTATTTTACTCCAGCAGTTCGAGGCAAATCCTGAATATTTTTATCATCAAGGTTTAAAAATGCCATACCATTGTTAGGTAATGCTTCTATAAGTTCGTTCTTGGCCATTTTGATATTTTCCAAATCTTTAAAAGTCTCCAGGTGTTGTTCACCTATGGCTGTAAGGATAGCATATTCTGGATTTACCAGACTCGCTATTTCTCTGACATCGCCTCTTTTCTTGGCACCCATTTCGGCAATCAAGACCTGATGGGTTGGCTTCAACATGGTCCTTACCGTAATGGTGACTCCCATGGTAGTATTATAGCTTTCAGGGGTCATCAAGACATTAAAGCTTTCCGATAAAATACTGTTCAGGATATACTTGGTACTGGTCTTGCCATAGCTGCCGGTAATACCTATCACTTTAAGGTCTGGTATATTACTTATTATTTTCCGGGCATCGTTATAATACCATCTGTTTATGGAGGCTTCTATTGGAGCATTGACTGTATTGGCAATTAATATAATCAGAAAAGAAAAAATGGTGCTAATAAATAGAATCAAATAAATTGCCAGGGGCGTTTTATAAATGAAAAGCATAAATATCCAGAAACAAAGTGTAAAGATCAGGATAGTCGTGACAAAGAGTCTTTTAACCCTGGCAGTATAAACCAGTTTTTTCTTCTGGGGTTCCCTCTTTTTCCTGAGTAAAAGGAGCATAATAAGCATGAGGTATATAAATATCCATAGTATCTGAGAATAAAAAGGGCTTCCCAGAGCCAGAAGAACGATGGCCAGCAGGGGCAGGACTTCTTTCATATCAACATTCTTGAAAAAATTGTATCCCTGCCATCGCAGGTAACGGGAAGGCATATAGGAGTTTAATTGCAGAATATGGATATCCTTTTGGGCCTTGAAAAGAGTATAGACCAGCCATGCGAGCAGGCTGACAATATAAATAAACATTTTTTTATCTCCCCATATCGTTTTTCAGAAAATTACTGCTTATGATAAGGAAATCATTCAGTTTATCCAGGTATGAGAAATGAGCGGCATTTTTAAATACTACCAGCCCCGAGTCAGGAATCAATTTTTCCATTAATTGACCATCTGACAAAGGTGTATCAGTATCCTTTTCTCCCCAGAAAATCAAGGTGGAAGCCTTTATTTCAGGTAGCAAATGTCTGAAATCTTCGTTTACCACCCTGACCAGGGTTTGCTGCATTACTCCCTGGGCGTTGCGGTAATCTGCTGAACCCAATTTGCTTTTATAGTTTTCCAGCATTTTCCCGCAGCAGGAATTCAAGAATGGCAGGGAAAGGATTTTCTTGGCACTTTTATATGAATAAACTTTGAAATAATAAGCCGGCCCTTTTTTTCTCCTTATTCCTGCGCTGTCTACAAGTATTAGTTTATTGACCTTCAGTTTGCTGGCCAGGATTATAGAGATCTTACCGCCGAAAGAATGGCCTATAAGAATCGGGTTATTAATTCCCAACTGGCTGAACATTTGAGAAATAATGTCTGCATAATCTTCTGAACCCCAGGGCCGGGGAGGCAGTCCGCTTTCTCCAAAGCCGGGCAGGTCAACGGAATAAGTGCGAAAATACTTTTCGAAATACTGGTGTACAGGCTTGAAACTGGCAATTTGCCCGCCCCAGCCGTGCAGGAGAACCAGGTCTTTACCTTCACCGGATACCATATAGTTTATTTTGGTATTCTTAATTTCTATAAACAAAGCAATCTCCTGTTTTTTTCGCTATATTATTTACTATATTACTAGTAAAGATTTCACATGCATCAAAATAATACTGTTATATTATAAACCTAATTGGAAAACTGTGCACGGTGCTGCGGAAAATTAGTCCTGTTACATATTAGATATTTTCTAAGAAAAGATAAAATGCTGATTCTGGAGAAATAAAGGTAATCAGGGATTAGTGCCGAAAGTTTAAATAAATATAGGCCGGGGAGTAGTTTTATGAGGAATTTCCTTCCTGCGGGAATAATCAACGATACTATTGCTGATATGATTGAAAAAATTTCGGAATTGAAAAAAACCTTAAAAGAAGGAGATAAAAGAGGAATGGAGCAGGGCTTGAATGAGCTGGAAGAAATGGCTCTGGACCTGGCCGTCTTTATAGAGAAATTTCCCTGTCAGCCTTTAATTTATACAGGAAAGGGAAGTACTGAAGAGATTATAAGCCGCCTGGAATGGGCACTGACCTTTAGCGAAGGGATAAATCCGCTGGAGTATTATAGCTATCAGGAGAAAAAACGGCACATGCGTTAGATTATTTAATAAGTGTTGAATAGCCTTAAGATTAATATCTTAGGGCTTCAGACCGTCCAAAAAGGTGAATAACAGCTCCTTGCCATCCATGGCAGCGCTGCACTAGTCCAATCAACGTACCCTGCGTACGCCTCAATCGCAGCGTTTGGTAAATTCCTTGACCTTCATCTTTTTTGACGGTCTGACAGCTTATTTGACAAGCTGAGTATTATGGGGGTATTTTGGTATACTAACAGCAAATTGGGCAATATTTTCTTTTAAAGGGGTTTACGATGACTATTGATGAATTAAAAAAACATTTGCTTAAAATTAATGGTGCAGGATATAAAGCATATAAAGATATACAGGGCACTTACAGTTTCCAGGGTAATTTATTATTCATTGACCATGTTCAGGCAGATCCTTTTGCGCCTCCCAGCAAAATCAGGCTAAGGGTTCCCATGGAAAAGGCGAAGTTTCCGTCTTATTTGTTTGAAGGCGTGAGACTGACAGCGCTGGAGGATATTATAGCCAGGAAAATACGGGAGGGGCTCCAAGGCATTGATGGGTGTTTTAGTGGAACAGGTAAGAGCGGGATGCTATACATTGATGCCGGAAGGCAGGAAATAATTAAACGTTCCGCAGTGAAAATATGTCCGGATTTTGTCGAGGCCAGGTTGTCTGTAGGTTTGCCGGCGAGCGGGCGCAGAGTAAAGGGGAAAGATGCTCAGGAATTGTTGTGTTCGCAGATTCCCTCTTTGGCTCTCAACTATCTTTATTATGAAAAACTGAATGAAAAGGAAATTCAGGATCATGTTTTTCTTTTTGAGGACCAGGAATATATAAGAGCTAAATTGGCTGACATGGGTCTGCTGGCTTTTGTCGGTAATGCTTCTATTCTTCCCCGCAAGAGCGGTAATAGTAATTTGCCCATGCCGGAGAAGCAGGCCATCAAATTCCAGAGCCCGGGCAGCATGGAAGTGGCTATGGAAACCCTCCATCACGGGACGATCAGGGGAATGGGCATAGCTGAAGGGATTACCCTGATTGTGGGTGGCGGCTATCACGGAAAAACTACCCTCCTGAAGGCTCTGGAAAGAGGTGTTTATAATCATATTCCCGGCGATGGCAGGGAATGGGTCATTACTATTGACAATGCTGTTAAAATCAGGGCGGAAGACGGCAGGAATGTGGAAAAGGTTGATATAAGGTGTTTTATAGATAATCTTCCTTTCGGGCAGAATACCAGGGAGTTTTCTACGGAAAATGCCAGTGGCAGTACATCACAGGCGGCCAACATTATGGAGGCTGTTGAAGCAGGGACAGAGCTGCTGCTTTTGGATGAAGATACGAGCGCGACTAATTTTATGATAAGGGATGCCAGAATGCAGAAGCTGGTCAGCAAAGACAAGGAACCCATTACTCCGTTTATTGACCGGGTGGGTCAGTTATATGAGGAAAAGAAAATATCTTCGATACTGGTTATCGGCGGTGCCGGTGATTATCTGGATGTGGCTCACCGGGTTATAATGCTGGATTCCTACCGGGTTTTTGATGTCAGTGATGAGGCCCAAAGGGTAGCCGGGGAGCTTGGCAGCCAGCGAGTTTCCGAGCAGCAAGGAAACCTCGAATTCGAGCAAAAGCGGATTATAAAAAGCGAGAGTTTTAATATGCTCAGGACTGATAGAAAAAAAGTATCTGCCCGGGGTCTTTACACTGTAGTTCTGGGCAGGGAGAACATCGAACTGGATGCGGTGGAGCAAATAGTTGATTCCAGTCAGACCAGGGCTATTGCGGAATGCTTGCGCTATTTAAGCCGATATGTGGATAATCAACGCAGTTTGCAGGATATTCTCGACCTTATAATGAAAGACATCAACCGGGATCTGGAAGTGATTTCTCCTTTCAGAGGAGAGCAGCATCCGGGAGAAATAGCTAAACCCAGAAGGCATGAATTGGCAGCTGCTCTTAATCGCCTGCGAAGCCTGAAAATCAAGTAATATCTTTACTTTTTCTGCCCTTAATAAGGTATATCTGCTATACTAACTTTAATCTCTTTATATTAGATTTAAAAAGGAGGTCTTTTTCGGTGGCTCGAAAATCAAACAATGGTACCTTGAAATTAGTGATTTTCCTGGTAGCCCTGGGTTTATTATCTGCTTTTGCTGCCCTTTATGCGGATTGGCTCTGGTATGATTCAGTAAATTACAAGGGTGTTTTTTCAACTATTTTATTAAACAAAGTCGCAGTATATTTGATAACTTTTGTCTTAACTCTCCTGCTTTTCTTTGTTAACTTACAAATAAGCAAGAGGAATCTGGGGCCTGAGACGGATAGACCTCCTGAAAATGATGAAGGCCGTGAGATAATATATCTTAACCAGAACAAGTCCCCCTGGAAGGAATTTCTGCGAGGGAAATCATCGACCTGGATCTTTTTGGGAATCAGTGCTCTGGCAGCTTTAATGGTAAGCTCGATTGCCGCTGATAATTGGATCGTGATACAACAGTTTATCAATCGGGTTACAGTGGGAAACGTTGACCCGGTCTTTAGCAAGGATATTGGTTTTTATTTTTTTAATTTGACTTTTTACAGATTCATTTATAGTGTTGTAATGATGGCCCTGATACTTCTCTTAATGGTCATTGGCGGAATATATCTTATTAATGCTTCCTCAGATATACTTTTGGGAGACTGGAGACAGTTCAGCTTTGCCAAAGGACACGTGGCTGTCTTGCTGGCGGTAATATTTGCCCTGAAAGCCTGGGGGTATAAACTGGCCTCTTACGAACTCCTTTTTGCGCCGGACGGAATCGTTTATGGGGCCACCTATTCCGATTTATTTGCCAAGCTGTTATCATATAAGGTTTTGTTAATACTTTCCTTGATAATATGTCTGGCTATTCTGGCGAATATTTTTGTAAAACGCTTTAAGTGGATAATGATCAGTGTTGGGATATGGATGGCAGTTGCTATTATACTGGGGTCGGTGTATCCGAATCTTATTCAAAAACTGGTAGTTCAGCCCAATGAATTCAACAAAGAGAAACCCTATATAGAAAGAGCCATCAAGTATACCAGAGAAGCCTATGCTCTTGATCGGGCCGAAAACAAAGAGTTCAAAATTGATTATGAATTGGATATCAGTAAAGATGCTAACCAGAATACCATTGATAACATAAGACTCTGGGACTGGCAGCCGCTGACAACTACCTACAAAAACCTGCAGCAACTGCGCCCATATTATGTTTTTAATGATGTTGACATAGACCGCTATATAATTGATGGAGAATATCGACAGGTTATGCTTTCCGCAAGGGAGATAGACCAGGAGGAACTGGGGGCCGGTGCCAAGACCTGGGTTAATCAGCGTTTGATGTATACACATGGTTATGGTGTGGTGGTCAGTCCCGTAAATGAAATAGCCGAAGAAGGTTTCCCGGAGTTCTTCATTAAAGATATTCCTCCTCGCTTTTCTACTGATCTGCAGATCGAAAGGCCGGAGATATATTTTGGCGAAAGAACCAATTCCTATGTTATGGTTAATACCGAACAGGAGGAATTTGACTATCCTATGGGAGAGCAGAATGTTTATTCCAATTATGAGGGCAAAGAAGGAATAAAGATAAAGAGTTTTGCCCGACGTTTGTTGTTCAGCTGGGCTCTCAGGGATTATAAAATAATGCTCTCATCGGATATCAGCAATGACAGCCAGCTCCTGATGAATAGAAATGTAAGAGAAAGAATCCAAAAAATAGCTCCCTATCTGGGCTATGACTCTGACCCCTATATTGTTATCAATGATGACGGGCAGTTGTACTGGATCCTCGATGCTTACACTTTGTCCAACAAATATCCTTATTCCCAGCCGTTTGACAACACCGGCAACAACTATATCCGCAATTCGGTGAAGGTTGTTTGCAATGCTTATAACGGAGAAATGGATTTTTATATTGCGGATGAATCAGACCCGATAATAAAAACCTATAGCAGCATATTTCCGGGGCTCTATAAACCTATGGCAGAAATGCCTGCGGGAATTAAGAACCATGTCAGGTACCCGGTTGATATGTTCAGTATTCAAACCGAGATGTATACAACGTTTCATATGACTGATCCCAACGTATTTTATAATAAGGAAGACCTGTGGCTGATACCCCAGGAAGTTGTGGGTGATCAACAGCAGGTTATGGACCCCTATTATATAGTTATGCGTTTGCCGGAAGAGGAACAGACCGAGTATGTTCTTATGCTGCCGTTTACTCCCAAAAGCAGGCAAAACATGATAGCCTGGATGTGTGCCCGTATGGATGGAGATAATTATGGGAACCTTCTGGTCTTTAATTTCCCCAAACAGGAGACCATATTTGGCCCGACTCAGATTGAATCCCGGATAAACCAGAATACCACTATTGCACAGCAATTGAGTTTGTGGGATCAGAGAGGGGCCAGGGTTTATCGGGGAAATCTCCTGGTTATTCCTATGGATAATTCCTTGCTATATGTAGAACCCCTGTATTTGCAGGCAGAACAGAGCAAGCTGCCGGAATTGAAGCGAGTGATCGCCGCATTTGAGAATAACATTGTTATGGAGACATCACTTGATAAAGCTCTGATAAAACTATTCGGAGAGGATAGAAGAGATGCGCCTGCTCAGGATGGTACCGATATTGATAAAGACAGTGTTGGCGGTCTTGATGAAAGTATAGAAGAATTAGCCCGGATGGCTCGCCAATACTATGACAAGATGAATACTCTCCTGAAGGAGGGAGACTGGGCCGGTTATGGAGAAAACCTGAATAAGCTTAATGATGTAATTAAACGGATGGAAGAGGCTGCTGCCCAATAGACATTGTTCAATTTTAAATTTTAAATTTATGTAAGAAAATTGCTGTTAAATGAATCTGGCTTTAGTGCAAGATTTAACGTTACCATAGTGGGGAACCTCGTGTGCTTAAGCTTAGCCATGGCCCGGTCTTACCGACAGTAAAGGCAATAATGCTATTTATCGATGAAATCTCGATATATCATATATGTATTCACTGTATCTATCGCCTTTATCTCCCTGCGCTAAGCTTAATCCCACAAGTTTCCCCACTATGGACAAATCACCTTGTTCTTGTTAGAGCACCCCTGGCGGTGCAGATATAAAAATTCAAAAATGACAGAGGTCATATTGAGGAGATATTTATGGTGGGGAAAAGAATGAAAATAGTCTGTCTGGGTGACAGCATTACCTGGGGTTTCCCTTTTGGGCCTCAGGCATCATGGGTTAAGATGCTCGATGATGTCATTGATGCGGAAGTAATCAATAAAGGTATTAATGGTAATACCACAACAGATATGTTACGGAGATTTGAAAGGGCGGTACTGCAAAATAACCCCAGTCATTTGATCATTATGGGCGGAATTAATGATGTTATTTGCGGCGAGTCTTTTGACCGTATCAGCTGGAATATACGCGAGATGGTGGAAAAGGCAGTGGAAAATAAAATTACGGTAATCCTGGGTCTGCCTACAGCAGTTGATGTACCGCAATGGGAAAGATTATTACAAAGATTAAGGGCCTGGATGAAAGACTATGCGGCTGAAAAAGAGATTCAGATTATAGACTTTTCCAAGGCCTTTTATGATCAGCAGGGGAAAGTAAGCGGAGAACTCCTTTTGGCTGATGGCGGTCATCCTGATATTGCAGGTTATCAAGCCATGTTTGGACAGATTGATCTGAATATTTTCAATAATCCAGATGACTGGAATCTCCAGGAGATTATGAAACCCAGGAAGCTTTAAATATCAAATAAACCATTTCTATTGTTGTACTAGAATATGATAAGGAAAAGAATCTTTAGATGGGGGAGTATTATGGAAGAAAGAGAAAAAAAATACATGGAGACAATTCTCGCGCTTAAGAAACCACAGCCGCTCTCTCTGGGTTCAGAATTGGAGAGGCAGGCTATTTTGCAGCCTGAACACCCGGCCCTGATTTTTGGTGAACGGATTATTTCTTATGAGCAGTTTAACCGCATGGCTAACCAGTATGCAAACTTTTTTGCCCAACAGGGATTAAAAAAGGGCGACGTAGTAGCGCTTCTTATGGAAAACCGACCTGAATATCTTATTGCTCTAAGCGGTTTGAGTAAACTGGGAGTAATAGTATCATTGATTACCAATGTACTACGGGGGGAAAGATTGTCCCATGCCATAAACGTTAGCGAAGCCAGAGCAATAATTTTGGGGCATGAATTAATAAGTGTATTCAATAGCATAGAAAATATTATCAGATTGAAATCTCCTGGATTGATTTTTGTTGAAAGCGAAGGGGGGCAGGTGGATATTCCTGCAAATATGCAGGACTTAAATCCTCTTATTGCAGTTTCAGCTGATTCCAACCCGGATACTACAGCTAAAATCAATAGCAATGATATTGTGGCTTATATGTCTACAGCAGGAAGTACCGGTTTACGCAAGCTGATACCTGTTCTCCACAAAAGGTGGTTGCTTACCGGGAATCAAGTGGCCATGGTTGGAGAGATGACCCCAGAAACCATACAGTATATGTGCCTCCCCCTATATTATAATCCTGGCTTAAATGTGTGTTTTGCCAGCATGATGGTTTCCGGGGGAAGCATGGTAATAAAAGAAAAATTTTCTGTAAGTAAATTCTGGGATGACATTCGTAGACATAGGGTTAATTTTTTTATGTCAGTGGGAGAAATGCTGCGTTACCTTTGCGAAAGTGAGGAAAAGCCTGATGATATTGATAATCCGCTGGAGACTGTAATGGGAAACGGTACCCGCGGAGATGTTCTGTTGGCTCTTCGCCGGCGTTTCGGTATCAAAAGGATTATTGAAGTGTATGGAACCACAGAGGGTATAGGCGCTTTTATTAACGAAGGTGAAATTGCTGGTATGTGTGGCAACCTCAGTCTTCATGGGATGCGTCAGGGGGAAGTTATAGAATATGACCATATCAATGATAAGATAATTCGCGGTGAAGATGGATTGGCTATAAGATGTAAGCCCGGACAGAGCGGCCTTCTTATTGCTGAAATCAATGAACTGAATGAGTTTTCAGGTTATCTCAATGAACCTGAAGCGACTGAAGCCAGGATTTTAAAGGACATAATCTTTAAAGGTGACAGGTATTTCAATACAGGAGACATGGTACAGCTTCATGAAGGGGATTATATTTCCTTTATTGACCGCCTGGGAAACACCTACAGATGGAAAAGCAAAACAGTTTCTGCTGACCAGGTAAGCGATGTTATAAATAAGTTTTTTGGCAGTATTGAGGAATCATTTGTTTATGGGGTGAAAATCCCGGGGATGGAAGGGCGCTGCGGCATGGCAGCCCTGGAGTTAATAGAGGATGTGCCCATGGATTGGAAGGGTTTTATTGAACATATAAATAAGAGGATGCCTCCACATGCGCGCCCTATTTTTCTGAGGATATTTAAACGGGTAGATCCCTTTGAATTCAGAATTATAAAACATAAATTACAGCAGGAAGGCTTTAATCCCCAAAGAATCAAGGAACCTTTATATTTTCTGGACCCGGGCAAAGATGCATATGTGCCGCTTAACCTGGAAATATACGATGATATTATCCAGCACAGAATCAGGTTTTAAGAAAAAATAAGCATATCTTTACACAGGCTTATAGATGAGCCTGCTAGATTTCATTCGAAGGAGGTATCTTTTTGGATATTAATAATTTTATGCGAACCCAGAAAAGATATTTGGAGATTCTTGCTGAGATAGCTGACCCGCATCCCAATTGGGCTACCCCCAATAATATAATCTATGAACACCAGACCTTGCGCTTGCGGCATTTTCCCAACAAGAGGGATACATCTGCCAAAAGACCTGTACTGATTCTTCCTCCACAGGCAGGGCATCATTCAAACCTGGCTGATTATTCTCCGGCACAGAGCCTGGTAAGGGTTTTTCAACGTTATGGCTATGATGTTTATGTTTGCCATTGGTTGTCGGCTACTCGTGAGTATAAGGACCTGGGGATGGCAGACTATATAAGATTAACCGATGAAGCTGTTGACGAGGTCAGGAGGAGAACCGGCGTTTATAAGATCCATCTTGTGGGACAGTGTCAGGGGGGATGGCAGGCTACTATTTATACTTCACTGTACCAGGATAAGATAGCTTTTCTGGTTACTGCTGCTGCACCTATCGATGTTGAAGCAGAACATTCGGAGATCATCGAAAATGCCAGAATGCCCATGGAGGTATTTGAATACATGGTTGCTGCAGGAAATGGCCTTATGCAGGGAAAATACATGCTGCAGGGTTTTAAAAATATGCAGCCGGAAGAGCATTTTGTCAGGAAGTATTATCGTTTGTGGAAATGGATCGAAGAAGGAGATGAAGCGAATATCAAACGCTTTCTTCATTTTGAGCATTGGTATGAATATACCCAGAATTTACCGGGACGTTTCTACCTGGAGATTATTAAAAATATTTTCAGGGAGAATAATCTTACTAAACCCGGTGCATTCAAATTGGATAGCCGTCCGGTGGATCTCAGGAATATAACTTGTCCGGTAATAATAATGGCAGGCAAAAAAGATCATATTACACCTCCGGCCCAGGCTTTTGCTCTAAAGAATTATATCAGCACCCAGCCTGAGGATGTGGTGGAAATTTTGACTGAAGGCGGGCATATCGGTACCCTTATGGGCACTGAGTCACTGAGAGAGGACTGGACAGCGGTGAATGAAGTATTAAAACTGGCAGTCTAAATAATTTTGAGTTTTGAATTTTAAATGTTAAATTGCTGATAATGAAAAGCTGCAGGCTGTTAGCCTGCAGCTTTTTTGAAAAAATACTTTAGAAAGCCAGTACACAACTGGGATAGTTTTCCTGAAGATATTCTGCTATTTCAGGAGATTGTAAGGCATCCCCCAGCTTTTTGATGTTTTCATCATCCTTATCTTCAGGTCTTACTACCAGGATATTGGCAAAGGGAGAATCGCCAGGCTCCACAAAAATGCCATCTTTTACCGGGTCCAGACCGGAGTCCAGAGCATAATTGGTGTTTATGCAGCAGATATCCAGATCTTCGAGGTTTCTGGGAAGCATAGCTGCATCTGCCATTTGTATTTTCAGTTCTTTCGAGTTTTCTATGATATCATTTTCTGTAGCGGTAACACCGGCATCTTCCTTCAGCTTAATCAAGCCAGCATTTTCCAGTATCATAAGGGCTCTACCGCTGTTGCTGGGATCGTTGGGAATACCAACGGAAGCACCGTCAGGCAGGTCTTCCACATTATCTATGCTATTGGAGTAGATACGCATAGGTTCGGTATGGATTTTTACGGTCCAGACCAGTTCATTGCCGGTATTGGCAATATAGTCTTCCAAATAAGGAATGTGCTGAAAGAAATTGGCATCAATCTGCCCGTCATGCAATGCGGGATTGAGCTGTGGATATTCGGTGAAATCCATAATCTCAAGTTCTATTCCCTGCTCTGCGAGATCGGGTTTTATCATTTTTAACATTGATGTATGTGGTTCACCTATGGCACCAACAACTAATTTGGCAGCTTCAGGGGCGTCAGATCCTTTTTCACTAGTATTATCGCCACATCCGGCGATCACTCCAAGCATCACTAGTAAACAGCCTATAAGAATAATTGACAATGACTTTTTCATTTTTTAAATCATTCCTTTCCCTTCACTCAAGCACAAAACGTAATAAACATTGGCCTTGAGTTGTTTTTTAGTTTTCTACGGTCATAGGGACAGCAGTTATCACAAATCACATGGATGATTTGTTACACCCTTTTTTCTTATATGTGTTATTCGGTAACTTTTTCAGACATTACCTCCTCTTATCCAGTATTTTGTTGGATATTTTATCGCCTGCCAGTTGTATACCCTGTACCAGAACAATAAGAATGAATACTGCTATCAAGAGAATATCCATTCGATAACGCTGAAAGCCGTAAGTGTAGGCCAGTGTACCCAATCCACCTCCTCCCACCACACCTGCCATAGCTGAATATCCCACCAGATTTATAGCGGTAATGGCTACCCCTAAAATTATGGAAGGAACAGCTTCGGGAATTAATACCTTGCTGATTATTTGCCGGGCGTTGGCCCCCATGGAGAGAGCTGCTTCTATCAGTCCCCAGTCAATTTCTTTTAAAGAAGTTTCTACCAGGCGCGCAACAAAAGGTATAGCTGCCAGGGTCAAAGGCACAATAGAAGCTACTGTGCCTACAGAGGTTCCCACTATAAGACGCGTCAGAGGAATAATCAATATTAATAGTATTATAAAAGGAATAGAACGGACTGCATTGACTATTGAGCCTAATATCTTGTTTGCCGGGTTATTTTCCATAATATGACCCTTGTCTGTGGTTACCAGTATAATGGCCAGTGGTAATCCAAATACATAACTGAAAAAGGTAGAGATAAAAACCATATAAATAGATTCCCAGGTTGAAAGCAGTACCTTCATTGGAATCCAGGCATTTTCCCCCAGATGGCTGGAAAAAAAACTGTTCAAATCAAAAGCGGTAATCAGTTCAAACATTTTGCAGCACCTCAATTTCCAGACCATTTTCGAAGAGAAAGTCCATAGCTTCATTTACCAAGACAGGCTGTCCGATTAATTCCATGGTAAGATTGCCAAAAGGAGTGTCTTTTACATGATCTATATTTCCATACAATATATTGGCTTTGACCTCATATTTTTGAACCATCGAGGAAATAAGTGGTTCGCCGGCAGATGCACCGATAAAAGAAACCCTTATCAGTTTACTTATGGTATCCGCAGTATCTGTATTTCTTCGTTGCAGTATTCCTTCGGGAATATCCTTGTTCATTATTGCGTTAAGGAAACTTTGAGAAGTCGGGGTTTGCGGGTTTGAGAAAATGCTTAAGACATCGTTTATTTCCACTATTCTGGATTCAGCAATTACCGCTACCCGGTCACAGACCTGTTTTATAACATTCATGTCATGGGTAATGAGCACTATAGTCAGATTAAGATTTCGATTAATATCCTTAAGAAGGCTTAGAATGGATCTTGTGGTTTCCGGATCAAGTGCTGAAGTTGCTTCATCAGATAGAAGAACTTTGGGATCATTGGCCAGTGCTCGAGCAATACCTACTCTTTGCTTCTGACCGCCGCTGAGTTGGGATGGATATCCCGTGGCTTTGTCTGTTAATCCAACCAGCTCCAGGAGTTCATTTACTTTCCTTCTTGCTTCTGAAGAAGGAACCCGGGCGATCTCCAGGGGAAACAGAATATTATCAAAAACTGTACGCGAGGATAAGAGATTAAAATGCTGAAAAATCATTCCTATTTTTTGTCTGGCTATTCGAAGCTCATGGCGGTTAAATAAGCTGATATCCTGCCCGTCTACTATTATAGAGCCCTGAGTCGGTTTTTCCAACATATTGATGCAGCGAATCAGGGTGCTTTTCCCGGCACCGCTCAATCCGATAATGCCGAATATTTCACCCTTGTTTACCGAAAGTGTAACATTTTCCAGTGCTGTAATGTCCTGGGCTGAAGTGTGATATACTTTAGTCAAATTGTTTATTTCTATCAATCATTTTGCCTCCAATAAAAATGCCTCTTTGTCCGGAACAAAAAGGCAAGATAATCAATTAGCTTGCTCTTATCTGCCAGACTTGTCATCTGCAGGAATTAGCACCGTGCCAGTCCTGGCTGGTTGCCGGGCTTCATAGGGCCAGTCCCTCAGCCTCTCATGATAAGAGAATTTAGTCGGGTGGATAGGTCAACATTAATATAATAGTATCACTCGTATTAATTTTGAGTCAATATTATCATGAAAGCTCTTTCTGCAGTATTATCCTGCTTACTCTATTCCCTCTGACCTGAAAGCTAATACTGTTTTCATTATCAGTCCCATAGATAGCGTCAAAATCTTCATCCTGACCGGTCTTACTGACACAGGTGAAGTATTCTCCATATTTTTCTTGAATCTCGGGAAAGGAGTCTCCTACCTTGTTCCCACGGTGCGTAGATACTTCGGAGTCTTCAATATGCACCTTAATCAGGATCTCTTCATCTCTGGTAAAGGTCAGCAGGCAATATGGGTTATCAAGCTGGTAGACAGTGCTTCTGCCCAGCATTTTTCCCTCTGGCAAAAGTTCTATAACTTTTTCGCGGCTTTCACTGCCTACTTGCAATACATGACCATTGATATTAACCGAGAAATCCTCCTGACTGAGTATCGTATCCTGTTCAGGATATACTATCTTTATTTCAGGGCGTGCCCGGGCAATGAAAAAGGCTATTATGCTGATTACTATTACCAGCAGGATTACTAAACGGTATTCTTTTTTTTGGACATGCAAATGATCCATCTCCTTTTAATAAAATACTGCAAAACCCTTATTTGTTTGCATATTAGTGAATATGTTATAATTTTTAATTCTTGATTTTGAATTTTGAATTATGGTGGTCAGGCACTCAGCAATACTAAATTTCTGCTAAGCCAGATGAAGAGTGTGCTGGTGCCTGACTCTTTATTTTTAAGCTTTTCAAGTCCGCGTATGCATAATGAATTTACGTTGCTCTGCTTCCTTAATAGTGAACTCCAGGGAGCATCAGTGTGAATTATTCATTTGGAATCAATAAAAGTATTATCTGTGAATTTTAACGCTTACTCTGTTTATGATATCATACTAGCTGAAAACAATCAGGAGGGGGCAGGAATTTAATGAATGGGAATAAATGGGGCGAAAAACGCTATCATAATCTAAACTACCATCTAAGGGAGAAATTCGGTCACAAGGTATTCAAAATAGCCCTGGATGCGGGGTTCACCTGTCCCAATCGTGATGGAACCTTTTCCGGTGAAGGTTGTTATTTCTGCAGTGAACAAGGATCAGGCGATTTTGCCGGTGACCGAAAGCTGGATATTGAAGAGCAATTTATGCAGGTAAAAGAAATGATGCACCAGAAATGGGCTAATGGAAAGTATATTGCGTATTTTCAGGCTTTTAGCAATACCTATGCACCTGTTAACAGGCTGCGGGAACTATATGAATATGCGCTGGCTCAAGACGGAGTGCTGGGAATAGCAATTGCCACCCGACCGGATTGTCTCCCTGATGAAGTAATAGCACTACTGGCTGAATTAAATCAGAAATCTTATTTGTGGGTTGAACTGGGCTTGCAGTCAATACATAAGAAAACTGCCCTGCTGATGAATCTGCATTATGACTATAATGTATTTCTGGATTCACTATATAAATTGCGTGAACACAATATCGAAACCTGTGCCCATATTATTCTGGGTTTACCGGGAGAAAGCAGTGAAGACATGCTGGCTACGGGGAAAGCTGTGGCAAAATTACCCATACAGGGATTAAAGATCCATTTATTGCATCTGATGAAAAACACTCCTCTGGCGAAGATGCATGAAAAAAAGCCCCTGGATTTTCTCAGCAGAGAAGAATACATTAAACTCGTGGTTGATATTCTAAAATATTTACCTCCAGAGATGGTAATTCACCGGCTGACAGGTGATAGTCCGCGTGATCTCTTGATTGAACCAAGATGGAGTCTGAATAAATGGGAGGTTTTGAATCTAATAGATAAAAGGCTGGTAAAACTCAATACCTGGCAGGGAAAATCATATCATGATCTGTGAGGGTGAATAGATGTCAGAATGTTTCTCTATTTCGGTCTATCAGCTTATAAATAATGTATATAAGATAGCGAGGCCGTAGAAAACTAAACTCAAAATCGCGCCTTTTTCGCCAAAGGGAAAATGGTGAAACCTGGCTAATTTCTGAACAATAAGAGCTGGAATAAATCCCACATAGAGTGCAGAACCAATTCCGCCGGCATAGTTTAGAACATTAATAAATGCATCTCTTCCGGTGGTACTGAAATAGATATCAAGAAATAAGACAGGAAGCATTATTAACGCCAGATTTGCTTTGGAATTGATTTTAAACATGTCCTGAAAAGTAAGTTTCAATGAAATGCCAATACCAAAGGCTGAAGTCAACAAGGCTAAAATGGCAAATACCTGACCAATAAAGGCAACACTTGTACTGAGATGGGCCGCTAAACCGTTGGTGGCGACAGGTGTTACATTTTTGCCCATCACTCCAATAGCGACGAAAAAAAAGAAAAAATAAAGTGCTGCTACCAGGAACAAACCAATATTTAGAACTCTAAGACCTTGCTTCATATCTGTTTTTATATAGTACAGTACAGAGGGTATGACAATGTGTCCGGAAAAAGCAAAAATGATTATTCCCCAGGCAGAGAATATTTCACGGGGCTCGAAAAACAGGTAATTATTAGCTTCAATAGCCGGTATGGATCGAAACATAACCCATACGAGAAGAAGAACGAGAACAGTAGTGACAAGTGCAGTAAACTTATTGCTCGTGCCGGTATTGCGAGTTAAGAGGAGGCTTATAAATGCTATAAAAACAACTACACTCAAGTATGGAGGAATATTCAATAAAGAATTTAAAATGGTCCCAATCGCCAGAGGATAAGCTATCATTGCACCATAACAGGAAATTAGTATTCCCGCCAGGGTCAGATAGCCGGCTTTGGCGCCCAGATGGCTTCGACAAACAGAATAAAGGGATACCTCTCTTTCTTCCAAATATACAAGTGTTCCTATGTGAACCGCACTCAGATAAGCAAAAAATGTTCCGACTATGAAGATAAGTGTACCACCTATGAATCCGCTTTGAGAAAGAGCATAAGGCAAACCCAGTATTCCAGCTCCAACTATAGTTCCGGCAAAAAGGAGTGAACCAATTAGGTTTTGATTTTTCATTTTCTTCTCCTTTCAGGGGATCGATCTGGGTATTGCCTTTGCTTCCAGTCAGGTATTCGGCTGTAGCCTGTTTGCATGCTCTGATTGGCAATTGGACTTTGTGCGTTTCAGGATGGCATGCAGAGTAGAACTTGCTTGACACCAAGGTGATCCCAGGTTCTGTATTATCCTTTTCATATTTTTATTTCATTATACCTTGGATGCCTTAAAATAAAAAACGAACTATAGCAGTATAGTCTATTTGTCGCTTTAACAATAAATCCGAACCTGTTGCCTATTTGGCTAAAGTTCGGATTATTATTCTATGGTGCGGCAGAGAGGACTTGAACCTCCACGATATTGCTACCACTGGAACCTGAATCCAGCGCGTCTGCCAATTCCGCCACTGCCGCTTGTTTAAATTTTATTGGTCTCAGCAAAAAACATTATAGTATATGCTTTCATTCATTGTCAAGCTGTTTAATATCTATTTGTCACCTTATAAGCCTTGGAATTTAAAGAGTTCTTTTATAATAAATTAAGGACTTTGAGAAATACCAGCAATACCAAAAAAGCAATTGCCAGAGTAAAAAGAGCCAGCAGAAAAGCGCCTTTATTATTAATCCATAAGCTTCTGATTTTTTTACTCATGATTTTATCCTCTTTTCATAATTTGAATCCAATCTCTAAAGAGTATTTAATAACAAAATATTCTTTGGTGCAAGCGAAGATTCAGCAAGGAATCTCGGAAAATTATTTAAATATGACAAAAGAAAATAGCAGCAGCCGGAGTTTGTCTCCGGCTTTTTCGTGAAAGAAAACAGAGTAAAAAAACAGCCGTCAAAAGACGGCCAAATGGAAGAAGTGCTAGGCCAATTATAACAGTTTTTAGAGTGGTCCTGAAAGACAAAACCTGTAAATAGACAGAACAAACAAGCCTGATAAAAGGAAGCAGATGAAGATATAAAAACTTAAGGGGAAATTTACTGAATTTTTGTGTTGAGTTTTGCCAGTAAGTATACTATGTGAGCGAGAGCACATCCAGGTTGTTTTGGGTCATTTATATACCAGGCGCAGCTGGTATTGCAGTAAACAGTATCCCGGCCAACACTTCTGAGGGGACAGATAACCTGTGGGACTGAAGGCATAGGTCCTCTCCTTTCTAAAGTTGCGGTGCTTATGTCTTATATTAATTAGTCAATTCGACACTGTTTAAGAATATCCTGTAAAAATAATTGTGAAAAAGAGAGGAATTTAATCGTGCTGGAATTATTGGTGGACAAGTATGGAAATTAAACAGCGACTTTATTTAAGTACGCGCTTATGAAGTTGTTCTCTTTGTTTTTGAAAAACATATTTTACTACACATTCCTGGTCATTGCTTGATAGATCCTTGAACTCGATTCCTATTATATAAAATCCTTTTTTCTCTGGCAGAGAGCGGGTGACCAGACCGGTGGTCTGCAGAAGAGAAGAATCCGGAAACTCGACTTCCAGCTCCAGGAGAGTGTCTTTATCAATTTCGTGTTGCGAACGCAGTCCAATACCTCCGGCGCTTATATCTACGGTGCTTCCTTGAAAAAAGTCTACTGGATATCCGGCCATTCTATAATTGACCGGTAGCTCAGCATCCACCCTGACCCAGCTTCGCATCTGAAGCCGGGATATTTTAAATGGTTTGGATAAAAGAAACAAATACTGAGGGTATTTTTGGCTTTTGATAAGTTTAGTATGAAGCAGATGTGTTATTCCATCTTTTCTAACCCGTATATTGATTTCTTTTCCCTGGGGGAAGGATACTGGAGTCCCTTGCCTGAACGGAGCTGCTACCAGAATATTATCTCCTGCTATATTTTCAATACGACTGGAAAAGGATTCAATATTATCGAGTTCATTTTGATGTATATATACTTCCAGTTCGACAAGCTGGTTTATCTCAAGAAGGTTTTTATATGTTTGTGACATAATATACTCCTCCAATAACTAGGGCCTGGCATAGTAGGCTTTCCAGAGTACTTTGCCAAGTACCCGGCAATCTTTTTTTTCAAGTGTTTGACTAGCAAAGGATTTATTGTCAGGGTAGAGAACGATTCTTCCTTCAGAATAGCTTATTCGTCTTACAGTAGCGTTTTCATTGAAATACTGTATAATTGCCAGTTCATTATGGGCAACTTCTAATTGCCTGTTAACCAGAACGATATCCTGATCGGCAATAGTTGGTTCCATACCATCTCCTTCCATTCGCATATAGAAATAATCTGGGAGCTCGCAGCCATACATAGTGACAATTGACTTGCTCAAAGGCCAGCAGAATTCTGTATTGTGGAAAAGATCGTTTTTTAATATATTCTCTGAAGTAATTTTGCTGAGAACGGGAACCATTTCCTGTGCACCTGGGCCAAGAGGCCAGATGGAGTCTTGATGTTGGCTTTTGCTATTTGCTGAGCTTTGTTCAAGTTTCTTTTCAGTAGCGCTAGACAGGTCTGGTGAGCATTCTATACTAATCTCCCTTTGCCGTATTTCAATAAACTCCTGAAGGATATGGAAGCTGTTTTCAGCTTCTTCTGGAGAAAGTTCGGGGAAAAGAGTTCCCAACAATAATTTTGGAGATACCTTAAAAAAATCAGCGAGTTTGTTAAGATGCTCAAGATTTACCGATGATTTTCCGCGTTCATATAAACGAATAGAAGATTCTGTAATGCTCAAGGTTTCGCCCAGGTCTTTTTCACTGATACCTTTTTTAAGCCTGAAATATTGAAGTCTGTCTTTAAACTGCACAATACTACCTCCATAGAATTATCATGAATTTTTCTGGAACTCAGAGATTTTTATTTACATGTTTTATAATACATTTCTATACCAGTTCATTTTTATATTATAAATTAAAGACAAGTAATATGGGATAATAATCCTAAATAAATTTTTACATTGTTAGAAGAGTTTGATAACTTATGGGCTAAAGGACCTAAAGGACTTTGGACAACAAAGAACTGCTTCACTATTGCAGGGAAAAGATAGGCTGATGTTGAATTACTGATTTTGAATAATTTTGTGCAAAGGGGGGATAGAGTGGAAATCAATATGGATGAACTCATTCTGGATATCAATCGCAGCAAGAAAGCTGAAATAGGGATATATCTTTTTGACGGGATAGGCCTGACATGTAAGTCACAGATATACGACAACATAAAGGTCGACAAAGAGCAGGATGGAAGTCTATATCTGGAGGCTTGCGAGCTTGGTTACTTGATTAACGAGGATTATGAAATTTGCAGAACAGTTGAAGCATCAGCGGATAAACCGGCACAGTATGAAATCAGAAGAGATGAGCTGCTTTGTGTTACATTGTTTTTAAGTTTTTAATTGAGAAAAACTTACGGTACTCAGCAATACCAGGTGCCGTAAGTTTTATTGTGCCCAAATTTATTTCTGTGGCGGCTCAAATTTGATTATTACCCGGTCTTTATCGCTATCCTGACTATGGGCTGAGACCTTATACCCCAGGAAAAGGGAACGGGAAAGTAAGCCAACAGTTGTAAAGCCAAATACCAGCATTACAGTGGATCCGCTCAGCTTAGCTGGTGAAATGGGGGCAGAATCTTCACTGCCAAGGTAAAGGGCATCTTTTAGTTCTCTGGCCTGGGGACCGGTAGTAATTATTTCAAAGGCCTGCAGTTTTTCAATACATTCTTCAATTTCTGGCAGGGATTCTATTTCTATATTTTCCAATAAAAATGATGCCAGCATTTTTGTACCTCCTATCAAATGAATTATTGAGCTCTTTATAGATAAGACTCTTGCATAATTCGAAAATCCCAATCCGTCATTCTGAGCCTGAGCGAAGCTACCCAAGATCCTTCGGCTTTGCCTCAGGATGACATTTACCAAACTACTGCTTAATCGCAGGAAAAAGTTGATTCTGCAAAACTCATAGATTTTATGGTCTAAAATTCTTTTGCAGTAGCTCCAGAAGAATATCCTTTCTGTTGAGAGCCGGGTTATCAATTACCTTATCCAGTAAGTATTCCAGCATTTCTCCAATTTGTGTACCCGGAGAATAAGCAGCAGCAATTAAATCATAACCATCAATATCCAGGTCTTTAGTAGTTAAAGGCTCTTTCCTGGACAGGACTTCCCAGCATTTATTGCGAATATTGTTTATTCTGCTGCTGTCTTTGCCTGAGAGTTCAGAACCTTTTATATTGGCAAGCTGTAAATCAAATAGATTATCGATATTGTCCGGCCCTATACGGCGAATAAGTCTTTTGATACTGAGTTCACTAATACTCTCGTAATTATTCATATGTTCTTTTATTAGAGCACAGACAGAATCAGTTGTATGACTGTCAAAACCAAGTCTGCTCAAAATAGTCCTGGACAGGTCGCTGCTGGTACTGGCATGACCGTAACAGTGACCTTCACCATCGGCATCGATAGTCAGACAATTCGGCTTATCTATATCGTGCAGGAGGGCTGCGAGCCTTAATACCAGATTGGGCATGCAGTAATCAAGAACTGCCATTGTATGTTCGAAAACATCTTTGTCATGGTATGAACTATGGACATCAAAGCCAATAGTAGGAATCATTTCAGGAATAAGCTGTTCAAGCATACCCAGTTCCAGTAATCTCCTGATGCTCTTGGAGGGTTTTTCACTTAGAAGTATTTGGGTTAACTCGCTGACAATTTTTTCGGGATCAGCACTGATTATTTTATCCTTTAACAAAGAAACTGTCTCCAGCAAGGATTGATCGATAGAAAAGCCCAGTTGAGCTTCAAAACGAACTGCTCTGAGCATACGGACACCGTCTTCATTTATCCGGTCAAGAGGTTGCCCCGCACATTTTATTATTTTTTGCTTTATATCCTCTATACCGTTATAGGGATCAATAAAACCCTCCTGATGATTATAGGCAATTGAATTAATAGTGAAATCATTATGGAGCAAATCTTCCTCCAGCTTATCAGAAAACCTCCGGGCCTCTCCGGTTTTAAAAGTTGAGATTCTATAGCTTTCTCCATTATATATAACTATGGTTGTACCATATTCTTTCAAGGCCGGAAGTGAAGTGAACCCATCTTTTTCATCGAAGAGAACAATCAAATCACTGGAGAGTGCATTTGTGCAGATATCCCAATTGATAGGCTCTTTTCCCAGTTGGATATCCCTTATACAGGCACCGTAAATATAGGCCTTATAATTGGAGTGATGAAGCTTATCCAGTATTGTTTCTACATTGGCTGGTATATTTATGTTCATACGCTGTCCCTCCTCGAATTATTATATGTTGGTATTCTTAGCCTCATTATAGAGAATAAGCCTAAAAGGGTCAATTTACTACGGAGTCTTGAATAGAGCAGGTGAGGGGTAAGGGGGTATTTTTGCATGAGAACCAAGGCTTTAGTTCTCATGCCTCAGTTATTTCATGCGTGTCTCGTGTTTTTTAATATATCTGTAAGGAGTGGAAGATGGGAAAAGGCTATTCTTTTACTACTCCCTGAGATCCATAACCTGAACCAAACTTGAGTGAATGTAATTCTCCGGCACTTGCCCAGTTTTCTCGTGAGTATTCGTCTATTACTATAGTAACCCATTCGGGTTTAACTTCCAGGACTCGGACCATTTCCCGGGTCAGGACTTCTACCAGTTCTTGTTTCTGTGCTATTGTACGTCCCCGGGCAATTTTTATATTTACAAATGGCATATTATCATCCTCTCTATTTTTTGCTGCTGGTATTGAGGTTCTTTAATTATTCTTCTACTATATAGTAAAAGAATGAAAAGAGTAAGTCATTAGTTTGATATATTTGATTTCACATTAAATAGTTAAGCAAATGGAAAGGAGTATGTGGGGCAAGTCTAGAAGTTCTTTTTTAAGGTATAGTAATACAAAAATGAAGAGGATGGTTTTGAAAAAAAGAATGATCAGGAGGGGACAAAAGTTGAATAAAATAGAAGTTAATTTCAAGAAACTTGTTGAATGGGCCAGGATTCCCGAATATGAAACCAGGGAAGCAGCCGGTTGTGACATAAGCCTGGCAATCAGGGAGGAACTGGTTCTTTACCCTAATGAGGTAAAATCTTTCCCCTGTGGTTTTGCTATTAAAATACCCCAGGGTTACGAAGCCCAAATTAGAAGCAGGGCCGGAATGGCTCGCAAAGGAATAGTAGTAGCCAATGCACCTGCCACCATTGACGCGGAACATACTGGAGAAATCAGTGTATTATTGCTTAATGTAAGCGATAAACCATTAAGGATTTTTCCCGGACAGAAGGTGGCCCAGATGGTTTTTAGCCCGGTAATAAAGGTTGATTTCCATTTGGAGGATTGAAGCGGAAAAACGCTGTCTTAGCTTATAATATTGTTATTCCGATATAGATTGGAGGTATGCCTTGATGAACAAATATAATCTGGAGAGTAAGGATATAGTAATACTTATGATTGATTTGCAGGAAAGATTGATGAATAGCATGAAAGACAGGGAAAAAGTATATAAAAACAGCAACTTGCTGCTAGCCCTGGCAAAAGAAATTGAAATTCCCGTTATTGTTAGTGAACAATATCCCCGGGGGCTGGGATCTACAGTGGATATTATTAAGGAAAACCTTCCACAGGAATTCAAGTATATTGAAAAACTAAGTTTTTCGACCTGTGGCAGCGGCTTGTTGGAAATACTGAAAGATATGTCAAAAAAGACTGTTATTGTAGCCGGAAGCGAGACCCATGTTTGTGTATTCCAAACGGTCAGGGATCTGATCAATGCAGGGTATAAGGTTCATGTAAGCAGGGATGCGGTCTGCTCACGTTTTGATGAGAACCACGAAAACGGCCTGGATTTGATGAAAGATCTGGGGGCAGTTGTGTCCAACACGGAGACTATTGTGTTTGATTTGCTGAAACTATCCGGTACTCCTGAATTTAAGGCTATATCTCCTCTTATAAAATAGTTGGAGCTTTCCTCAAAAGACCGGAATACCTTTTTTCTTGACAATAGCTTATTAAGAGATTATAATTCACCTTTGGGTGTTATTTTAATATTAGTTTTTAATTGGAACACCTTTTTTGCGGCATTATATTGTGCCGCTAATTTTATGGTCAAAAAAAGGAGTGGAAAGGTTATGTTGGAAAACATCAGAAACATAGGCATTATTGCTCATATCGATGCCGGAAAAACAACTACTACGGAACGTATTCTCTACTATACCGGCTTAACATATAAAATAGGCGAGACCCATGATGGTGAAAGCGTAATGGATTACCTGCCATATGAGAAGGAAAGAGGTATTACAGTCACATCAGCGGCTACCAGGTGTCTGTGGAAGGACAGGACAATTAATATCATTGATACCCCGGGACATGTGGACTTTACTGCTGAAGTTGAACGGAGCCTCAGAATACTGGATGGTGTGGTAGTGATATTCTGTGCTCGGGGAGGGGTTGAACCCCAGTCTGAAACCGTATGGAGACAGGCGGATAAATATCGGGTTCCCCGGATTGCCTATGTAAACAAGATGGATGCAGTGGGGGCAGATTTGTTCAAGGTGGTAGACCAGATGAAAAACCGCCTGGCGGCTGTTCCGTTGGTTTTGACTTTGCCTGTTTATCAAGACGAGGTTTTTTCAGGAATAATTGATTTGATAAAAATGAAATACTTTACTTTCTCTGGAACCCTGGGAAATGAAGTAAAAGAAGTTGCAATACCTGAAGAATATACAGAAGAAGCTGATAAATGGCGCTTATTAATGGTGGAGAGCCTTGCCGAAAGCAATGAAAGGCTATTGGAGCTCTATTTTGATGAGAAGCCGCTGCCGGAAGAAATGCTCTTAAGAAGTATAAGGGAGAATACTGTAAACGGCAGTATGGTTCCAGTAATCTGTGGAAGTTCCTACCGCAATATCGGAGTCCAGAGTTTGCTGGATTCAATTGTGGAATTTTTGCCTTCACCTCTGGATGTTGACAGAGCTGAGGCCAGGTCACTTGATACTGACGAAGCAATAGAAATTTCGCCTGATATCGGGGAAAGTTTCTCGGCACTGGTATTTAAGATTGTCAGTGACCGCCATGTCGGCAAACTGGTATTTGCCAGGATATACTCCGGGAGCCTAAAAGCCGGCAGCTATGTTTATAACGGCAATACTCAGAAAAAGGAACGGGTCGGCAGACTGGTCAGGATGCATGCCAACCATCGGGAAGAAATTGAAAATGTTGCTGCCGGTGATATTGTGGCTTTGATAGGCCTGAAAGATGTCAGGACAGGCGATACTCTGTGCAGTGAGACCAGTCCGGTTTTACTGGAATCTATTGATTTCCCGGAACCGGTAATTCAAATTGCTATCGAGCCAAAAACCCAGGCTGATCAAAACAGGATCTCCGAAGCCCTGGCAAAAATTTCTTTTGAAGATCCGACATTTAAGACGGTTTATAACAAGGAAACCGGGCAGACTCTTATTTCGGGTATGGGAGAATTACATTTGGAGATTGTTGCCGAACGTTTGGCTAAAGAGTTCAATATTGATTTTAATATTGGCCAGCCTGAAGTAGCATACAAGGAAACCATTACCCGAAAGGCAGAACATATTACCCGTTATGTAAAACAAACAGGAGGAAAAGGACAGTTTGCGCATATTGTTTTAAGCCTGGAACCTGGTGATGGCTTTGAATTTGTAAGTAAAATTGTTGGCGGGGCTATTCCCCGTGAGTATATTCCTGCCGTTGAGGCAGGTGTCAAACAGGCATTGCAAGAAGGTGTATTGAAGGGTTATCCGGTAGTTAATGTAAAAGCTACCCTGCTGGATGGTTCTTTCCACGAAGTGGATTCTTCTGAGATGGCTTTTAAGACTGCTGCCATGCTGGCTGCCAAAGAATGCATGAAAAAGGCTGAACCCAAATTACTGGAGCCGGTAATGAGCCTGGAAATTAATTCTCCAGAAGAATATACCGGCAGTATAATCAATAATATAAGCAATCGCCGTGGAAGATTGGACTCTATGGAGATGTCCAACAGTGCTCAGGTGATAAAAGGATTTGTGCCTCTGGCCGAATTGTTTGGTTATTCCACAGTATTGCGCTCACTTACTCAGGGAAGAGCTGGATTTACCATGGAATTTTCCCATTACGAGGAGAGCCATTTTGCTTCTTGATAAAGAGAAAAGTTTTCTTTGTATAAATACCCCGGAATTACAGCGATAATTCCGGGGTATTATTAATTAACCTTCTGAACTTATCAGCTATTTCAGCTCATACATAATGGAAATGCTGGCAGTAATCTCTAAATCTCCGGGGTTTATAGGGACGCTGCTGCCTAAGCCTTGAAGGTCTTTTTCCGCAAAACTTACCTGATTCCTGGGCATGTAGGTAGTGACTCCCCCTTCATTGATACTGACAATATTACCCAAACTCATCCCGGCGGCAGCGGCTATGGCTACTGCTTTGGAATGAGCCCGCTGGACTGCCTGGGCCAGGGCTCTATTCTGTTCTGCCTCAGTATTGGCTTTTTCGAAGTTAATATAATTGATATTGTTGGCACCTGCTTTGACTGCAGTATCCAGGATGTATCCCAGTTCGGCAATCTTATTGACTACAAGCAGTATTTCATTTCGTACCTGGTAGCCAATAATTTCTGGAGTACTGTCTGTATCTCTATAGTTATACTGAGGGTAAACACTATAGTTGATGGTCTTAATATTATCATCAGAAATCCCGGTGTTCTTTATAGCTGCAATCAGTTTCTGGGTGTTGCTGTTATTACTTTCCTGAGCCTGGCTTAAATTACTGTCATAAGATACTACTGCCATCGAAACCCTGGCCTGGTCAGGACTTGCTGTAACTGTGCTGCTGGCAGCTACCAGAAGTGTGGGAGTAGGGATATCAGATGGTGTAGCAGTTGCTTGGATTGGAGTCGCGTTGAAGAAAAAACCAGAGAGACTGAACACCCCCAGCATTATCGTTAATAAGAGTATTTTGGATGAAAGCTTTTTTGCTTTATTCATGTATGTTTTCCTCCTTGAATTCTATGATTTTGGCTATTTGTGCCAGTTTTTCCGGGGAACAGTCAGCACTTAAAGATATTCTGTAATACTGTTTCCCCAGATTAATGTCCCAGTTTATAGAATTATTAGCGGAAATCTCCAGGGCGGAGACTTGGTCCTCTGTGTTGCCGTAATTTCCTGTCGAAGATAATGCAGGGCCACGTCCCTCAAGTGAACTGCTTTGTGCTTCAGGGGAAGGGTCTCTTGTGAAAACAGGATTATTGGCCGAGTCTTCTGCTTCGCCCATTGACTGGTAGTTGAAAGCATCTTTTTCCAGAGTTTTATCTGTACTGGCAACACTGAGAGCTTCTGTTTGCAATGGGCTAATATTGATTAACAGTTTTTCTTCTGAACTGGTATCCAGAAAAACATAATTCAGTTCATTATCAATTCCACTGATGATTTGCAGGAGCTGAAAATCAGCCGGGAGCTCAACAGGATATACGTATGTTGAAGTGTTTGCAGACATGGGTTCGGGTGGTTTATTTATTTCCCTATGGTCAATGCTTTCTTCATTGACAGGGCTTTTTAAGACCTTATTTGCTGTTGTTGAAGAGGCTTCTTTGTCTGTTGGTGTTGTTGTATTGTTTTCTTCAGTTCCCGCAACAAAAGTAGTCTGACCTTGTTGCGGACTATCGCCGGCATCCAAGAGGGCATCTTTTTGCATTTCTCTTGTTGAGGACTCAGTGTCCACAAGAATACTGTCATAATGAGTGCCAGGCTTGCCGGTATCCGAGTTATTGGTTTTATCGGCAATTTTAATATCGGATTGTAGATCACTAAGAGCAGGTATTAATAGGGCACATAGCAGTATCACTATAGCCATTGCCGGGATATAAAAAGCCTGTGGTATCCTGAATCTTTTTATAAGCCCACCTTTTTGTGAAATATGTTGTGTGTTTGACTCGGACTTGATATGATTCAGCAAATTAGAAGTAAAACTTGCATCCAAAACAGGCAAATCTGTATTATCTTGCAAGACTTCGTTTTCGAGAAGGGTGAATTCAACCTTATTACGGCATATTGGACATTTTTCAAGGTGCTCTTGAATTCTGCTTTCCAATTCAGGGGGCAAAATATGTTCGCAAAAACCGAAAATATATTTATCTATTTGCTGGCAATTCATTTTTTAGCCCCCTTTCTTCCCATTTTTTTAAGACAATTTTTCTCAGGGCATTACGAGCACGATGTACTCTTACTTCAACATTCTCTTTGCTGACACCAAGAATGCTGGCGACTTCCTGGTTTTTATAATCCATTTGATAACGCAGTATAATGACAGCCCGATAGTTTTCCGGCAACTCCATTATGGCCGCATTAATCTCTGCTTTTAATTCTTTTTTTTCGAACATTGATTGAGGATCGGTCATATATAATTGAGGATATGGTTCATAAGGCCTGGTATAGGCCTCATCAAAATTTAAACTTATCACCTTCTTTTTCTTGCGTAGAGCGCTTATACTAGCGTTTACAGCTATTCTATGGAGCCATGGTCCAAATTTTTTATTTCTGTCAAACTGGTAGAGCTTTTCATAGACCGTGATAAAAACTTCCTGGCAGACATCTTCTGCTTCTTGATATTGGCCTATCATTTTGTATACAATAGCGAAAACAGAATTTTTGTGACGGTTTACCAGTTCTTCAAAAGCTGATAGATCTCCCTCCAGAGTCTGAGCCGCAAGTATTTCATCGCCAATCAATTTTACCAGCTCCTCAATTACGTTCATTAATAATACGTCAATCCATAAAAACAGCTTACACCAGAAAAAACAAAAATTGAATACACAATTTATTCTGCTGATTTCCTAAACAAAAATAATTTAGTATACTTGCAATAGAATAAGGAGTTCTGGAGTATATTGCTGTGAAAATATTGGTGGATGCAGATGCCTGTCCTGTTAAGGACATAATTGAAGATATAGCCGGGAACTATAGTTTACAGGTGATAATGATATCAAATCCCAGTCATAATATCAGAAGCTCTTACTCAGATATTATTATGGTGGATGGCGGAGCTGAGGCTGTTGATATTGCTGTGGCCAACAGGAGTAAAGCCGGGGATATTGTGGTTACTCAGGATTATGGTCTGGCATCCATGGTTTTGGGGAAAGGGGCAGCGGCAATTAATCCCTCAGGTAAAATCTATACCATGGAAAATATTGATGGATTATTAATGCAAAGGTATTTGAATTACAAAGCCAGGAAAGTTGGGCTAAAGACAATTAATCCCAGAAAACGCAGTGCAAAAGATGATCAGCGGTTTACTAGGAATTTCACGGAGCTTATCGAGAAATTAATTTGAACATATGCACGATTCTACTTGCTAATAAGCTGATGGAAGGTGTATAAAATAAGTTAGTAATTAACGAAAGGAGCAAAACCATGTCTGAGCAATGTAAAACCTGTCCTTCCAGCGAAGGCTGTAATCAGGACCCCAGCCAGTGCGGAGTTGAACAGGATAAGAGTCTTTTGGGAGCATTTAATAATGTTCGCAATGTTATCGTGGTAATGAGCGGAAAAGGAGGAGTGGGAAAGTCATCTGTAACTGCTCTCTTGGCCAGCAGCCTGGTTAAACAGGGAAAGGCTGTCGGGGTTCTGGATGCCGACATTACGGGTCCCAGTCAACCCAAGGCTTTTGGAATAAATAAACCCAAAGTAATGGCCAGTGAATACGGAATGCTGCCTCCCGAAAGTAAACTGGGAATAAAGATTATGTCAATAAACTTCTTTCTGCCCAATGAAGATGATCCAGTAATATGGAGAGGACCTTTGCTGGCCGGAGCTGTTAATCAATTCTGGGGAGAAGTGGATTGGCGGGAACTCGATTACATGATAGTTGATTTGCCTCCGGGAACCGGGGACGTGCCGCTTACGGTTATGCAATCACTTCCGGTTAAAGGTATAGTGATTGTATCTTCTCCACAGGATCTGGCATTTATGGTGGTAAAAAAGACTATTAAAATGGCTCAAAAAATGGATATTCCCATTTTAGGGCTGGTTGAAAACATGAGTTATGCAGTTTGTCCGCACTGCAATGAAAAGCTGGAGATTTTTGGCAAGAGCCAGGGTGAAAAAGTAGCTGGCGAAACAGGAATTGATTTTCTGGGGGCTTTACCATGGGATGCCCCTTTCAATGAACTGCTTGACCAGGGTAATGTAGAAGATTACGAGTCAGAAGATATGCAAAAGATTGTGGCTATAATAGTAGAAAAATTGCCTTAAAAGCTTATATGCAGAGGTTGAGAGCCTGGCTTTAATCTCTGCTTGTTTTAAAAAGCCGTCAGAGCGAGCAAAAAAGGTGAAAGTCAAGGAATTACTTAAACGCCGCGATTGAGACGTACACGCATGGTACGTTGATTGAGCGGTGTTTGAGTAATGATGCAAAGCAACATCCATGGATGACTAGTGCAGTGCCATGGAGGGCAAGGAGCTGTGATTCGCCTTTTTGACGGTCTGGGAGGTTGAGCGCTGCTTTCAACCTCTATTTTTATTTAAGGGTTTAATTTTATTCTATGTGGAGGAATAGATTAAAGGAGAGTTGTTTGTAATGAAAATATTTTCCTGGAATGTAAATGGTATCCGGGCAGTACATAAAAAAGGGTTTCCAGAGTGGTTTAAAGAGGAGGCAGCGGATATTGTTTGCTTACAAGAAATCAAGGCCAGTGTGGAGCAATTGGACGATTCCATTAAGAGTATTGAAGGTTACAGCAGTTACTGGAATCCTGCCCGGCGCAAAGGTTATAGTGGAGTAGCCACCTTTGTAAAAGGGCAAGCTCTGTCATGCGAGAAAGGCCTGGGCCTCGAGGAATTTGATACTGAAGGCAGGGTTATAATTACCAAGCATGAGAACTTTAGTCTCTTGAATATCTATTTTCCCAATGGACAGATGGGAGAGGAAAGAATAAAATATAAGCTTGAGTTTTATAGAGAAGTAATCAGATTTTGTGAGACATTGCGGAAAACACAGCCTAAACTCATTATATGTGGTGATTTCAATACTGCTCATAATGAAATAGACTTGAAAAATCCGAAAGCCAACGAAAAAACCTCTGGCTTTCTTCCTGTAGAAAGAGAAATGCTGGATAAATTTCTTTCTTATGGCTATATTGATGTTTTTCGTCACTTTTATCCCGATAAGATTCAGTATTCATGGTGGAGTTATCGTACTCGAGCACGGGAAAGAAATGCGGGCTGGAGAATAGATTATTTTTATGTATCACAGGAAATGCTGGGGGATATTCTGGATTGTGAGATACTTGATAATGTCCAGGGCTCAGACCACTGCCCGATAGCTTTATATTTATGAGAAATATTTCTACTAATTAAGGGAAAATATTTGTATAATAAGATATAGTATAATAATTCAATACAATAGCTCAAAATACTTATAATAGACATTTTGGGGAATTGGGGGGTATGCTTTATGGTAAACAAATTATTTATGGAAATAAAGAACCTCTTGGCAGATCTGGCTTCCACTCTGATTCTGGGCAAAAATAAAGATGCAGCAAATCTGGCACTTACTTTGTCTGAGAAAAGCAAAGATCTGGCAGAGGAATTGGGAAAATAGAACTTGATATAGCAGGCTATTGTTATAAGAGCACTATCTTATCTAATTGGTAGTGCTTTTCTTATGTTGTTTTTGCCGTTAGCTTAAGAACAAAATATTAACAGGTTCCAATGAATTATATGCAGGAATCAGTATAAAATTGGCGAAATATAGTTTGTTGCATATTATTGTTTTTAAACCAAATTTTTTATTAAACCAGTGAGGCTTTTGCATGATTAGCATTTTCATATCATTAGGCAGTTAATTTTAGTACTGTTATCCTGAGGCAAAGCCGCAGGATTTTAAGGTTTCCTGCTAATGCTATGAATAATATGTGGCTTTTTTATAGAATTATGAGCAAATTTCAACAGTATCAATAACTTGATAAAGGAAAAAACATATGCTGAGTTCAATTCTAAATATTGAAAAAGGTGAAGAAAGGCCTACGTTATTACTATTTATTTACTCGTTTTTTATAGGCTGGGTAGTAATTTCATTTGAGACTATGGCCTTTGCTTTATTTTTTTCCAGGTTTGATATATCCAGTTTAGCCTATATATTGATAGCAACGGCAGCTATTACTATAGTAATAGAAATAATAAACAAAGAACTGGAAAAGAACTTTTCTGTTTCCACCAGATTATTATTAACTGTTGTTTTTATGTTGCTATGTGCTGTTATACTCAGGATTTTTCTGGCTTTTTCGGATGCTAATTGGATTTATTTCGGAATGGCC
>JAHDSE010000077.1 GCA_018432955.1 Syntrophomonadaceae bacterium | reverse complement strand
CAGGCCAACAGTTATTAAACATATGGGAGAATACCACATGTGGTACTCTTATAGAGGTAATAACGATAAGTATAAGATTGGTTATGCAAAATCTAAAAATAAATTAGATTGGATTACATATCACGATACTGTTTGTAGTTTAGAAACTAGTAAAGATGATTGGGACAGTGAAATGATATGTTATCCATATGTTTTTTATCATAAAGATAGACTATATATGCTATACAATGGAAACGGTTATGGCAAGTCAGGAATAGGACTAGCAGTTCTAGAAGAGGAATGAAATGAAAAAAATAGCAATACTTCAGTCAAACTATATACCATGGAAGGGTGTATTTGACCTGATCAATCAGGTGGATAAATTCGTCTTCTTTGAAGATGTTCAGTTTACAAAACGAGACTGGAGGACACGAAATAAAATAAAGACTTCGAATGGCGAATTATGGTTAAGTGTTCCAGTCAAAAAAGCACCCAGGGAAACCAAAATTAATGAAATACAAATATCACAGGAAACAAATTGGCAGCAACAACATCTTGAAAGCATTAAACATAGTTACTCGAAAGCCCCTTTTTTCAATAAATATTATGAAATTTTGGAAGCAATTTATCTAAAGCAAACGTGGCATAATTTATCTGATTTCAATATTTGTACAACCAAATTACTTTGCGAAGTGCTTGGTATCCAAACCGAACTATATAATTCAAGCGATTTCAATGTATCAGGAGAAAAAGAAGACAGACTGATACAAATATGTAAAAAATTTAACGCTGATTTTTATTTATCAGGTCCTTCCGCTAAAGATTACATTGTTAATGACAAGTTCGCTAATGAAGGAATTCATTTGGCATATATAACCTATGATTATCCGTCTTATAAGCAATTGCATGGTGATTTTAATCATTTTGTAAGTGTGCTTGATGTATTATTTAATTGCGGTGATGAGAGTAAAGACTATATTTTTCAAAATAAATATGAGCAGGTGTTATAATGATAGCTTTTAATATTCCGCCATATGTTGGCAAGGAACAAGAATACATAAAACAAGCTATTGAAACAAACAAAAAACTCTCTGGAGATGGAGTTTTTACAAAAAAATGTAATGCATGGTTTGAGGAGAGGTTTAATACGCCTAAAGCCCTACTTACCACTTCATGCACTCATGCATTAGAAATGTCAGCAATTCTAGCAGAAATCAACCCAGGTGATGAGGTTATTACGCCATCATATTCCTTTGTTTCAACAGTGAATGCTTTCGTACTCAGAGGTGCCAAAATAGTGTTCGTTGATATCAGACCAGATACGATGAACATTGATGAGAACTTAATTGAAGATGCCATCACAGAAAAAACCAAAGCAATAGTACCCGTACATTATGCCGGCGTAGCCTGCGAAATGGACAAGATTATGGACATAGCCAGGAGACACAATCTGTATGTGATAGAAGACGCAGCCCAGGGTGTAATGGCAACCTATAAAGGACAGGCTTTAGGGACGATAGGAGACATTGGATGTTATAGTTTCCACGAAACCAAGAATTATACCATGGGCGAGGGCGGGGCTATATTAATTCAAAACAAAGAGCTTGTCGAACGAGCCGAAATCATCAGAGAGAAAGGGACTGATAGAAGTAAATTTCTGCGAGGCCAGATAGACAAATACTCATGGGTAGATATAGGAAGTTCCTATCTCCCCAGCGAATTAAATGCTGCTTATTTGTTTGCACAGCTTGAGGAAGCGGAAACCATTAACAACAACCGCTTAAAAACATGGAATACATACTACAACGAGCTTAAGGGATTAGAGGACGAAGGACTAATTGAGTTGCCTTATATTCCGGAACATTGCACACATAATGCACACATGTTTTATATCAAATGCAAGGATTTGCAGGCAAGAACAGACCTTATTAATTATCTGAAAATGAACAGCATCAGTGCAGTATTTCATTATGTTCCGTTACATAGTTCTGTAGCTGGGCTGCAATATGCTAGATTCCATGGAGCTGATCGATTCACTACTTCTGAGAGTGAGCGGTTAGTCAGATTGCCATTATATTATGGACTAGAAGAAAGTAACGTCCGATACATACTCACCACTATAAAAGGGTTCTATGAATAAATATACACAATAACGACGGGGCATAATTCGGAGGAAAGTATGAATAATGTGAGGAATCTATTAGGGGGTATTTTTCAAGGAAGATTTGCCAAAGGTGTTTTTATGATTGGGGGGGGGAGTGCTACCGCCCAATTTATATCAATAGTTTTAACTCCTGTAATTACACGTTTGTATAGCCCCGAAGATTATGGTGTGCTTGCAGTATATTCAGCTATATTAGGACTGATGGTAATTCCAGCAGCATTGCATTATTATAGAGCGATACCGCTTTCAGAGGAAGACGAAACGGCGATAAATGTTCTTGCGTTAAGTCTTTTAGTGTTAAGTGCATTTTGTTTAATTATTGCACTTCTTCTGACTTTCCATGGTGATTTTTTTCTTGGCCTATTTGATGGGGATGTACTATTTAAATATAGATACTTAATTCCCATTGGTATATTTGCATCAGGTTTATACAGTATTTTTACCCAATGGGCTTTAAGAAAACAGGATTATGGAACTATAGCAAAGACATCGATAAATCAAAGCATATTTGGGAATCTGCTAAAGGTCGTATTCGGAATTTTGAAATTAGGACCGATTGGTTTAATACTTGGGATAATTACGGGGCAAAGTGCAGGAATTTCTTCTTTGTTATTGCCTATCCTAAAGCAACAACGGTACTTGTTAAAAAGTATAAGCATTAAGAGAATGCATTATGCAGCAAATAGATACATCAAATTCCCCATGTATTCTTGTCCAGGTGAATTTGTATATGCTGCGGGGAATCTGCTACCGGCGTTGTTTATCGGTAATCTCTTTGGCAAGGAAGTTCTTGGCTACTATGCACTAGCTAATTCAATGATTAATTTACCCATAGGATTGATAGGCAATTCAGTAGCTCAGGTTTTCTATGCAGAAGCTGCAAATATTGGCAAAGGAGATCCTGTTCGAATAAAAAAGCTAGCCATCAATTTAATGAAGAAAATGGCCATAATTGGGTTATTGCCTCTGTTTGTTCTCCTGTTGTTCGGACCGTTTTTGTTTTTTGCTGTTTTTGGAAATAATTGGTTGGAATCAGGAGTGTATGCAAGAATTATTTGTTTTATTGCTTTTGGTACATTAATAATCACCCCTGTCGGGCGTATATTAGAGATTTTTGAACAACAAAGACAGGGTTTATTTCTGAACCTATTAAGGTTAATTCTAGTTTTAATTGTTTTCTTTGCGGCGAAAATACTGTGTCTCAGTTCACACATAACTATAGGAATGTACTCCGCGTTTATTGTCTTTTTTTATCTGATAGCTGTTGTTTATATTATAAAAATGCTAAACAAAGAAATAAGTAATAAAGATACATACATGAACGAACAATGAACTATTACATGTTATTTAATCTTAAGAAATAATTAAATAAGGGATGTTTAGTAGTTCTCAATGATATTCTCAAGCAGGAAATGGGGGAGGAGCAGGATGAAGGGAATAGTTTTAGCGGGAGGAAAGGGAACTCGCCTATACCCGATGACACATGCTGTGTCAAAGCAGTTATTGCCTATATACGATAAACCGCTGATTTATTATCCGCTATCGGTGCTGATGTTAGCGGGAATTCGAGAGATACTTATTATATCAACGCCTGAAGACATTCCTGTTTATGAGCGTTTGTTAGGAGACGGTTCCCAACTGGGAATGGCGTTTTCCTATAAGGTGCAGGAAACTCCGAGGGGATTGGCAGATGCATTTATCTTGGGGGAAGATTTTATCGATGATGATAGTGTTTGCTTAATTCTTGGTGACAATGTGTTCTATGGGCAGGATCTGACAACAGTACTTAATCGTGCAAAGGTCTTAGAGACTGGAGCTGTTATTTTTGGATATCCAGTGAAGGATGCCCGTTCATTTGGGGTGGTGGAATTTGATCAGAATCACAAAGTTATATCTATTGAGGAAAAACCACAAAAACCAAAATCGAATTATGCAGTACCAGGGCTTTACTTCTATGATAATCAGGTTGTGGAGATTGCCAAGAACGTTAAGCCATCAGCTCGTGGAGAGATCGAAATTACCGCCGTTAATAATGCCTACCTAGAGAAGGGTGAACTGAATGTTATCCTTCTCGGACGTGGCATGGCATGGCTCGATACGGGGACCCCGGAGGGGATGTTGAAAGCAGCTGAATATGTAGAAGCTGTTCAGTCCCGGCAGGGATTCTATATTTCCTGTCTGGAAGAGGTTGCTTGGCGAAGAGGGTTTATTAGTACAGAGCAATTGAGAAAAATTGGTGAGAGCCTGAAGATGACGGAGTACGGGCAGTATATTCTCTGTTTGGCAAATGAATAGCAGCAAGGGAATGATGGGAGAGGAATTGCACACATGAAAAATATTCTGGTAACTGGTGGAGCGGGTTTCATCGGGAGTAATTTTGTGAAAATGATGCTGGATGCACATCCGGATTATAGAATCATCAATGTGGATGCACTGACCTATGCAGGCAACCTGGAGAATTTAACTGATATAGATGATAATTCGAACTATCACTTCATTAGGGCAGACATCAGGGATCGAACTAAGATGGATGAGATTTTTGCTTCCTGTGCGATTGACACGGTGGTTAACTTCGCTGCTGAGTCTCATGTGGATCGAAGCATCGTTGAGCCGGAAGTGTTTCTGACAACGAATATCATCGGTACTCAGGTGCTATTAGATACGACAAAGAAATACTGGAAGGTTAACCCGGACGACAAGTATTGTAAGGAATATAAGCCGGGCGTTAAGTTTCTGCAGGTGTCAACCGATGAGGTATACGGAGCATTGGGGGCAAAGGGGATGTTTGTAGAGACCATGCCTTTACTTCCGAACAGCCCCTATTCTGCATCGAAAGCCTCAGCAGATTTGATAGTCAGGGCTTACCACGAGACATTTGGCATTCCCGTGAATATCACCCGCTGCAGCAATAATTACGGGCCGTATCAGTTTCCTGAGAAGCTAATTCCTCTGATGATTAATAACTGCTTAAATAATAAGGAGCTGCCCGTCTATGGTGATGGCATGCAGATAAGAGACTGGCTGCATGTATCAGATCACTGCTCTGCTATTGATACTGTTTTACATAAGGGCCTGAATGGAGAGGTCTATAACATTGGCGGGAATAACGAGAAGGCCAATATTGATATTGTTAAACTAATTATAAAAACCCTCGGTAAATCAGAGAATCTAATCAAATATGTAAAAGACCGCCCCGGACATGACAGACGGTATGCGATTGATAATACCAAGATCACCTCTGAGTTAGGATGGGAACCAGCTTATACATTTGAGCAGGGGATACTGGAGACGATTGAATGGTATTTGGACAACCAGGTTTGGATAGCGAATGTTGTTAGTGGTGAGTATACTGTTTACTACGAGAGGATGTATTTGTAAAACGAATGCTTACCCAAATATTAATAGGATAAAACACCTCAGTTCACATCTTAACAGCTTGCTGGTTTTTAGGTGAATCACGAATTGAAAATGGGGGAGGGGAAAACCTATGAACAACCTTTATGATGCTCTCATTAACAGGATAGAAAAAATCGGCCTGGTTGGCCTTGGATATGTAGGAATGCCAATAGCAGTATCCTTTTCCAAGAAGGTTGATGTTATAGGATTTGACATCAATGAAGAAAAAGTTGAGTTATATAAACGAGGCATTGATCCTACAAAAGAAGTTGGCGATGAAGCTATAGCCGCATGCACTGTTGATTTTACTGCCGATGAAACGCGCTTAAGGGAAGTTAAGTTTCACATTGTAGCTGTTCCTACTCCAGTCAATGCAGACCACACACCAGATTTAAGCCCGGTTGAGGATGCGAGTCGTATAGTTGGAAGGAATCTAACCAGAGGTTCTATCGTTGTTTATGAGTCTACTGTTTATCCAGGAGTTACTGAAGATATCTGTATTCCGATTCTGGAAGAAGAAAGTGGCTTGAAATGCGGAGAGGGTTTTAAAGTCGGTTATTCGCCGGAGCGAATTAACCCGGGCGATAAGATCCATAGGTTGGAAACAATAATTAAGATCGTATCCGGCATGGATGAGGAAACACTTGATACGATTGCAAAAATATATGAACTGGTTGTAGAAGCTGGAGTACATAGGGCAGAGAGCATCAAGGTGGCTGAAGCCGCCAAGGTAATTGAAAACAGCCAGCGTGATATTAACATAGCTTTTATGAATGAACTGTCTATTATTTTTAATAAAATGGGGATTGATACTAAGGCAGTATTAGAGGCAGCAGGAACAAAATGGAACTTCCTGAATTTTACCCCGGGTCTTGTTGGGGGACATTGTATTGGTGTTGATCCGTATTATCTAACCTACCGTGCAGAACAAATGGGTTATCATTCACAGATTATTCTTGCTGGGCGTCGTATTAATGATGATATGGGCAAATATGTGGTTGAGAACCTCGTGAAAAACCTTATCAGAGCAGATGTTTCGGTTAAATGTGCGAAGGTAGCTATTATTGGTTTTACCTTTAAGGAAAACTGCCCGGATACTAGAAACACCAGAGTGATTGACATCGTAAACGAACTTGCTGAGTACAGCATAGTGCCTCTGATTGCAGATCCCGTAGCTGATTGGGAAGAAGCCAGACATGAATATGGCATAAGTTTTGTAAACATGTATGAGATTAAGAATGTAGATGCTGTCATATTGGCGGTTGCACATGAAGAGTTTGCTGATTTAACCCAGAGCGATCTGGACCAGATGTATAAGGATGTACCTAATGAGAACAAGGTTTTAATTGATGTGAAAGGGATTCTGAATCGCAAAGAATATGAAGAGGCCGGGTATAAGTACTGGAGACTATAGAGCAGATAGAATCCTAGTTTTAGAGGAGTATGACTATGAAAACAATACTGGTAACGGGAGCAGCAGGCTTCATCGGCAGCAAGGTATCTGAACAGTTGTCCAACCAGGGAATTACTGTGATAGGGATTGACAATCTTAATGATTATTACGACGTTAGGATGAAACAATGGCGCCTAAATTCATTGCAGCAAAATCCTAACTTTGTCTTCTACAGAGCTGACATTGAAAATCTGGATGCGATGATGAGCATCTTCCAGCATCATCATCCTGAAGCAGTTATTAATCTGGCTGCACGTGCTGGCGTTAGATACAGCATGGAAAATCCCCATGCGTATATGACAACCAATGCTCACGGAACCCTGAACCTTTTAGAGTTATGCCGCGAGTTTGAAATACATAAGTTTGTTCTTGCATCCACTTCCTCCCTGTATGCCGGACAGGAGATGCCATTTAGTGAAGATTTGGCAGTGAATACTCCCATATCTCCCTATGCAGCATCAAAAAAGGCAGCGGAAGCCATGGCTTACAGCTACCATTACCTATATGGAATAGATGTAACTGTTACTAGATATTTTACGGTATATGGACCGGCAGGTAGACCTGATATGAGCATCTTCCGTTTCATTAAGTGGATTATGGAAGGGACTCCATTGGAAATATTTGGTGATGGCAGCCAGAGTCGTGATTTTACGTTTGTTGAAGATATAGCCCGAGGTACGATTGCTGCTTTAAAGCCCTTGGGCTACGAGGTAATCAATTTAGGAAATAACAACCCGGATAAACTGTCAAAGGCGATTGAACTGATTGAAAAATACACCGGCAAAAAAGCCGAGAAAGAATATAAGGAATTTCATAAGGCAGATATTCTAGCCACATGGGCAGATATAAACAAAGCCAAGCGATTGCTTAATTGGCAACCTATAGTTGACCTCGAAGAAGGAATAAAAAGGACGGTAAAGTGGGCTAATGAGAATTGGTATTGGGTAAAACAAGTAGATTTATAAGTAATTTACTGCATGCCTACGCACATATGAACTACATTCATACTAATTAAAGATGCAATAAGAAGTATAGAAGGGGGAGATAAGTGGTGGAGAAGAAAAAACTTCTTATTCTCGGTGGAACCGGAATGATAGGTCATGGTCTCTTCTATGAGCTGTCGAAATGTGCCGATTTGGATGTGTACGCCACAGCACGTAGCGATAATAATTTGGAGCAGTGGTTTCCACCTGAGTTAAGGCAAAAGATTAGAGTTAATGTTGATGCGGATAATTTTGATACGGTTATTCGGGCCATGGCATCCATTCAACCGGATATTGTTATAAATTGTATAGGTTTGATTAAACAATTGCCCCTTGCCAATGACCCACTGTCAGCTATTACCTCTAATTCTTTGCTTCCTCATCGGGTATCTTTAGTTTGCCGTACTGCCGGTGCGCGGATGATTCAGGTTAGTACAGACTGTGTTTTTAATGGTAGTAAAGGAAATTACACCGAGAATGATCCATCTGATGCTACCGACCTTTACGGAAGATCCAAATTTCTGGGGGAGGTAGAGTATCCCCATTGTGTTACTTTGAGGACTTCGATAATTGGGCATGAGTTGAAAGGCAAGTTGGGATTGATTGAATGGTTTCTGGCTCAAGAAGGTTCCATAAACGGATTTACTCGAGCTATTTATTCCGGAATTCCGACGGTGGAGTTTGCCCGGGTGATTAAGGATTATGTTCTTCCTAATTCCCAGTTGAGCGGACTATATCATGTATCCGCTGAGCCTATTTCCAAGTATGATCTGTTAAAGCTGGTTGCCAAGTGCTATTCCAAGGATATAGAGATTAAGCCATTCGATGATATATTCAATGATCGGTCGCTGGATTCTTCTCGATTTAGGGAGGCTACAGGGTATAATCCGCCTGCCTGGGAGGAACTGGTGGATAAGATGTATCAACATTGGATAGAGCATCCTGTTTATATGCGAATATAAAGGGGTCACCGTTTGATATTTAGGGGGGGACACGATGCTTTATGTTACAGGTATAACCGGGCATTCAGGACGCTGGTTTGTTAAAAGATTAGTTAGTGAAGGCTATAAAGGCAAGATTCGGTGTTTAGTTCTAGAGGAACTTGATACAGGATTTTTAGATAACAGCGGGTTAGACATTGAAAAAGTAGTAGGGGATCTGAGAGATCAGGAAAAGCTGAATACGTCAATGTCAGGATGTACTATGGTACTTCATATTGCTTCTATTTTTTATTCCCAAAATGTGATTAAGGCTGCCATACGCAATAATGTAGAGTGGGCAATAATGGTACATACAACGGGAAGATATTCGAAGTATAAGAGTGCTTCAACAGAGTATATAGAAATTGAAGAACATGTTTTGAAGTTTCGGGATCGTATGGGGATTACGGTATTGAGACCTACCATGATATATGGTTCATCCAGGGATCAAAACATGTACAAACTTATTTCCTTTCTGCATAAGATGAAGTTTTTCCCTATGTTTGGTGAAGGTGAAAACTTGATGCAGCCAGTCCATGCCCGTGATTTGGGGAATGCATATTATGATGTTATAGTAAACCGGAGTACGACTTTTAATAAGGATTATAATCTCTCAGGAAAACAACCGTTATCATATATGGAATTGGTGCGTACTGTTTCAAAATCTTTAGGAAGAAAAAATATTATTGTTAAAATCCCATTATGGGCTTCAATATTGGCTGCAAGAGTTTATAATGCAGTTGACAAAAAGGCTATTATTTCTGTTGAACAGGTACTTCGCATGCAGGAAGATAAGGCTTTTAGTTATGAAGATGCAATGCGTGATTTTGCTTATTCGCCGGTATCATTTGAAGATGGAATTGTTGAAGAAGTAAATGAATATCTGGCTAAAAATAAATCAAAGGCAAAAATGAGATGAAGATTTTAGTTGTCTGCCAATACTTTTATCCCGAACAGTTTAAAATAAGCGATATTTGTTTTGAATTGGTTAAGCTTGGGCATGATGTGACGGTTTTGACGGGCCTGCCGAATTATCCAGCAGGTGTTGTTCATAAGGAATATAGATGGTTTAAAAATCGCCATGAGAACATCAATGGTGTTCAGGTTATCAGAAGCACTTTAATCGCTAGGGGTAAGGGCAAATTGAGACTTGCCTTGAATTATATTAGTTTTGCAGTATGTGCTTCTGTACGAGCGTTGTTTTTACAGAAAGATTTTGACGTTATCTTGGTTTGGCAATTGTCACCAATAACTATGGCTTTGCCTGCATTATTACTTAACAAACTCACTGGCAAACCCCTGTTATTATACTCTCAGGACTTGTGGCCGGAAAGTGTTGTGGCTGTAGGGGTGAACAAAGAAGGTATAATCTATAAGATGCTATTGTCATTTAGCAAGTATGTCTATCATGGGGTCGATAAAATACTCATAAGCTCTAAAATGTTTGCAAAGTACTTTGAAGAAGTTATTGGAATTAATTCTAGTATCAGTTATTTGCCTGTTTATGCGGAAAGTTTGTTTGAGAATATTAAATCTATAGGAAACGAAAGCGGAACGATTAATCTTGTTTTTGCAGGTAATATAGGTGAAATGCAGAGCGTAGAAACCATAATTAAGGCAGCCAATGAGTTAAAAGACCTGGATAACATTAAGTGGCATATTGTTGGAGATGGTTCGGATAAAAATAATTGTGAGAGATTAGCCAGAGAGTATGGTTTGAGTAATGTAATATTTTATGGGCAACGGCCTATTGAGGAAATGCCCGAATTTTATTCAATAGCTGACGCATTCCTGGTGACATTAAAGGTTAATAAGGAAATATCATATACCCTGCCAAATAAAGTTCAATCTTATATGGCAGCAGGAAAACCAGTTATTGGTGCCATTGATGGTGAAACACGTCTGGTTATTGAAGAGGCAGATTGCGGTTATTGTTGTAAGGCTGAAGATTATATTGCACTGGCTGAACTGATAAAAGGATTTGCGTTAAATATAGAAAAACATGCTGCGTTAGGTGATAATGCTAGAAAATATTACAAAGAGCACTTTGATAAACAAATATTTATGAATAAATTGATTGAGTTTTTGAAAGATGGATAATGGCGTAGTATAATATTGCTTTTGGTGTGGGGAGATTTGGTTTAATGGCTGTTTTTATTAAAGGAATAGTTTTTTTCGGGGTAGTAATAGCTTCTGCTATATTGGTTAATGTAGTGAAAAATCATGCTTTGAAAAAAGGTATTTTAGATATTCCTAATATAAGGAGTTCGCATAAAGTAGCTACGCCACGGGGAGGGGGCTTGGGATTTGTAATCCCTTTTCTTTTTTCAATAATTATTTTAGGTTTTTTAGATATTCTTTCCGAGTCTATTAGCTTGGCTTTAGTGGGTGGGGGTATTATAGTTGCTGTGCTGGGTTGGCTGGATGATAAGAATGGGCTTACTGCACGAGTAAGAGCTTTTTTTCAATTTCTGGCTGCTATTTGGGCGGTTTTCTGGCTGGGCGGTTTTCCTGGACTGGATTTAGGCTTTGTTAATGTACATCTTTTATGGTTTGGCAGTTTATTAGTTGTAATTGGTATGGTTTGGATGATTAATCTTTACAATTTCATGGATGGAATAGATGGAATTGCTGGTATTGAGGCTATTAGCATAGCTGGTGCCGCAGGAGTTTTGCTGTTTTGGAATTCGAATACAGGTTTAGTATTTGTTTGCGGTTTATTAGCCTGCTCGGTGGCAGGTTTTCTTATCTGGAACTGGCCTCCGGCAAAGATATTTATGGGAGATGTGGGGAGTGGCTTTCTGGGGTTTATTTTTGCAGTTTTAGCCATTGCCTCAGAAAACTCAGGGGCATTACCGTTGCTGGTATGGTTAATATTGTTGGGAGTCTTTATTGTTGATGCTACAGCTACATTAATCAGGCGCGTTCTTAAGGGAGAACGATGGTATGAAGCTCATCGAACCCATGTGTACCAGCTTGCTGTTCAGGCCGGATATTCACATAAACAGGTTACCCTGACAGT
>JAHDSE010000055.1 GCA_018432955.1 Syntrophomonadaceae bacterium | reverse complement strand
TGGCATGACATGGGTAACTGACCTGCTGGCAAAATTCCAGGCAGCAGATGCGGTTTACGATTACCATTCTGGTATTGCCCTTAGTGAAAAGATAAGCACACTGCAAGGCTTAGTAAACAGATATGATGCTCTTCCCGCAGCTAACCAGACAGCAGTACTTGTGGCAGTATGGAATGAAGGCACAGATTATTCCAGATCCCAAGCTACCACAGAAGCCTTAGATGCAGCATTGACAGTACAGGAAGGCATAATTGCAGGGGAAATACAAACAGCCCTTAATGCAGTCAACACAGCCACAACAAAACAAGTCATGATAGCTGCCATAGAAGGAAACGCTGGTGTATTAGGACTTGATGTTGGCGAGGGCTCCGACTATGCCAAGCTTGTCAATTATCCAAGTGAGACAAACAGCAGGCATTGGTCAGTAGGTGTGGACCTTATCAACGAAGGCAATAAACCGGAGGGCGGTTACGACCTAGACAGCTTGAAGCCAATATTTGATGCCATAGTAGCTACCCGTAATGCGACACAGGCATCAATGGACCATGTCAACAACGCCGAATCAGCAGAAGCTCTTGGCATGACATGGGTAACTGACCTGCTGGCAAAATTCCAGGCAGCAGATGCGGTTTACGATTACCATTCTGGTATTGCCCTTAGTGAAAAGATAAGCACACTGCAAGGCTTAGTAAACAGATATGATGCTCTTCCCGGAGCTAACCAGACAGCAGTACTTACGGCAGTATGGAACAATGGTGAAGATTATGCCAGATCCCAAGCTACTACTGATGCTTTAGATGCAGCCCTGACAGTACAGGAAGATCTCATAGGTGAAGTATCCGAACAGGGATTAAACATCCAAATGGCTACAATAAATGCAGAAGAACCCCTAGGAGCAGAAGATGAAACTGAAAACTATGAAGCGACCGCTGACGAAACAGTTAAAAAAGAATTGAATGAGGAAGAAATAACTGAAGAAACTGCAGTAGATACTGATGGGGCACAAGCAGAAGGTGATGAAGAAGTTGTAGAGGAAACGGATAACGTCGAAGGGACTAGTGAAGAAAATCAAGAAATCCCAGTAGTCGAAGAAGAGGATAATGAAGATGTGAACGCTGACGTGGAAGTGGAAAGCGGCGGAGAGGAAGACGCAGCATAATATTATTTCCTCTTTCCCAAGTTGACCTAATCGGTCAGTAACCGAAGGAGAAACACAAAACGAGGGGGTACCAGGGGGACGGTTCTTGTGGTTGCATAGTTTTCTGAAGTCTCGTGCAAGCTGCTGAAGTAGATCCGACTAATATTAACGGAAACGGACTTTACACACATATGAACATGACTGCAATTTCACTATAGGACTAACCAAATCAACCCCCAGCACCCTGGGAGCTTATCACGGCTCTTAAGGGGCTGGGGGTTTCTTTTGTGCTGTGGGGGAGAATTGCTTAAGTGCCCGGTCAGTAGATGTGTCCAGCGGAATTATTGGTGGTAAAGGTTGGTGGTGATTAGCGCCGGACAGGGATGGCTGTTTGTCTAAAGAAGTAGATACCTACCAGCAACCCTTGGGACACAAAGGGACGGTTCTGTTGTGTTGTAAATCGACCTTCTAAGCCGTTGCAGTAAAGAACCACAACAAGCCCAGCGGGAAAATAAGAAATTAAGCTCTCTCTCACGGGGCTGTTAATATAAAGGTTACGGCCACCGTTTCCAGGAGTTGTTTTAAAAGGATTGCTCCAAGATCACGGAAAGGGGAATTGGTGCCAGGTGTCCTTTCTTTGTTACCCTGGCTACAAAATGCTCATTCTCAAGTATGGCCTTTGACATTTCAGAGGGTTGTTTTTGTGTTATAATATAAAGTCACAAGGGGTTAAAAACATCAGTTTATATGAATTAAATTTATTGAATTTATCATTAGAAAGGAGGCGAGCATATGACTAGAGGTAACAGGGTGGAAGTAAGAAGAGATGTTTATTTATGGGCGATCAAAGAATCCCGAAAAGACTTTGGAGAAATACAAAACAGATTCAAAAAGATTAAGACTTGGATTTCTGGGGAAAACCATCCTACTTTTAGGCAGGTAGAAAGCCTGGCTAATTTTCTGGGGGTGCCTCTGGGATATATGTTTTTAGATGAGCTTCCGAGAACGAATTTGATTGAATCTGAATTCAGAACGATTGGAAATAAAATACCAGAAATCAGCAAGGGCCTCCAAGACACCTTATATATTATGGCTAGGAAAAAGGATTGGCTAAGTGAACATCGCCGAAGAAAAGGTTGGGAAAAACTACTTTTCGATGATTTTAGTAATTTGAGTAAGAAAAACATTCTTCCTGCTAAAAAATATATAGGTCTGGATGAGTTTTGGTATAAAGAACATAGGAACAAAGACTCTGCTTTTAAATACCTAAGGCAGAAGCTTGAAGACAAAGGAATCTTAGTTATGCAAAGCGGGGTTGTAGGTTCTGATAATCGCCGCAGGTTAAATGTAAATGAATTTAGAGGCTTTTTACTATATGATGACATTGCACCACTTATATTCATAAATAGTAGGGACAGTAAAGCAGGGAAGACCTTTACTTTAGTCCACGAATATATTCACTTCTTATTGCAAGAGGATGACATATTTGTTGATGAGGATAGCGATGAAACAAACATAAATATGATAACGGCAGAGTTTTTAATTCCCACATCTCATGTTCAGGAACTATGGGATAATAGCAGGCCGGAATTAGAACAAATAGAAGAGTTAAGTAAGCTGTTTCATGTTAGTAAATTGGCGGTAGCCATTAAGCTTAAGGAACTGGATAAAATCTCTCAGCATGTGGTCAATACAGTAAAACAGCAAACTGAAAGGGTGCTAAGAAATAGGGGGACGGGGGAATCCGGTGGAGGCGACTACTATCGTACCAGTAGATCCCGTCTTGGTGATAGTTTCTTAGGGGCTGTAATCCAGGGGGCGGAATCTGGCGACATTAGCTACACTTATGCATTTGATTTGCTGGGCGGTTCCACAAAATTATATGACTACTTCAAAGAGGAATTTATTGCCTATGAGGGATAAATACTTAATTGATGCAAACGTATTTATGATCGCTCATAGACAACTGTACCCATTCGATCTGGCGCCTAGCTTTTGGGAACAGTTAGTTGAAAAGGCATCGGATAGAATTGTAATAATTGAAGAAATTCAAAAAGAGATACGAAAAGGGCAGGACTTACTAGTTGAATGGTATGAGAGGGAATGTAGCAAGTTTACAGTCTTAGGGATACCTGGCCCGGAAGTAATACAATCCTACAGAGTAATAATAAATTCAGTAAATGCTAATGAGCAGTACACTCCATCAGCCAAGCAGGAATTTGCTTCATCCGCAGATTCATGGTTATGCGCTTATGGACTAGCTTTTGGAGAAACCATCGTAACCTTAGAAACATATGATGCGGAAATTAAAAAAAGAGTAAAAATACCTAATATCTGCAGGGAATTTTGGGTAGAATATATTGATTTATTACAGTTTATGAGAGAAATAGGTATTAGGCTTTAAAACCCACCAAGCCTTGACACCATGTGGGCTAACGGTGTTTAAAACAGTAGTTCAGGGAGCAGAGCTTGAGTCAGTGTACAGGGATACCAGGGGGACGGTTCTTGTGGTTGGCAAAGGCCAGGTCTCAGCCCAAGAATAATGCAGTAAATGTTAAGTCTGGCCGCAGCTGTCCTGTTCCCAGCTGACTGAAAAATGTGTTGGTTCTGACTGCAAAAAGCTGCAGACCGGTACCCAATCCCAAGAACCCAGCAATATCAACAAATCTACCGTCAACGGCTCCCTGCTTAATCTAAGTTAGGCAGGGAGTTTGCTATTTTCTGACCAAGTTGCCTGAGCATACCAGACGGGCTACCAGGTGGAGGGGTACCAGGGGGGGTTCTTGTGGTTGCATAGTTTTCTGAAGCTTACTATGATAAATTGTTTATGGCAAAATAAAAATACAGCGAATGGCAAGTTAAAAGTACAGCAGTAAATTGGAAAAAAATCATCGCCAGCACCCTAAAAATATACTACCCTTTTTGTTGAACAGCAAAAGGAGGTAGTGAAGAAAGGATGCTAACGATGATACAAAGATATGATATCAAATACCTGAGCTTTCATAAAGGACAATCCTTTAGAAGTATCGCTAAAGAGACCGGGCATGATTTCAGAACCGTAAAAAAATATGCTGAACAATCCGATTTTAATGAAATCCGAAAACCCAGAAGAGGACGACCCTCAAAACTTGATCCGGTAAAGCCAATAATTGATACCTGGCTTAAAGAAGACCTAAACCGACCAGTTAAACAGCGACATACTGCCAGGCGCATATATGACCGCCTGTGTAATGAACACGGTGATAAATTTAATGCCTGTGAACGAACTGTTCGCAACTATGTATCAGTCAAGAAAAAGGAATTATATGGTGAAGAAGAAGGCTATCTTCCTTTGGAACATCCACCCGGTGAAGCACAGGTAGATTTCGGCGAGATTGTCATGGTCGAGCAAGGCAAGAAAGTCAAAGGATATGAGTTGATACTGTCGTTGCCGTACAGTAACGCCGGATATCCTCAGGTCTTTAGAGGTCAAAACCAGGAATGCCTGTTAACCGGACTAAAAGATATATTTGAACATTTGGAGCGTGTTCCCAAAATCATCTGGTTTGATAACTTATCAGCAGCCGTTGCCAGTATTGGGGAGCATGGGAATAGAAAACTGGTAGACCAATTTTACCGATTTACTCTCCACTACGGTTTCAAAGCTCAATTCTGCAACCCCGGCAAAGGGCACGAAAAAGGCCATGTTGAAAACAAAGTTGGCTATAGCCGCAGAAACTACTTTGTACCTGAGCCGAGATTCAATGATATTGAAGAATTTAACCAGGGACTTTTTGCTGTAGCTGAAAAAGACCACCGCCGTAAACATTATCGAAAAGGCCGGGCAGTCATGTTACCCTTGCCGGCCAAACCATTTGAAATCGGCCGTACTGAAAAACTTTCGGCCAATAAATACGGCAAAGTAAGTTATGACAAAAACATATACTCTGCATCGCCCCAGGTGGCAGATAAAGAAATATATATAAAGCTGGGTGCGCATCAGGTAGAACTATTAAATGAACAATACCAGCTTATCGTAAAACACAAACGGTTATATGGTCAGGGGCAGGAACTAATGGACTGGTTGCCCTACCTGACTACCCTGGCAAAACGCCCTAATGCTTTAAAATACACTGGATTTTATCATGAGCTGCCCGACCCCTGGCAAGATTACTAAATTTAGCAGAATGTAACTTTTATGCAATCCTCTTACTTTATTTTCATAAGTGGTTGTGCCCTCCGGGCATGAGGGGTTAGTTTATCAAAAGGACAACTAACCAACACAAGTAACTAAACTACCCCTGGCACCCTGAAAGATTATCCGGCTCTTAAGGGGCTGGGGGTTTTTCTTTTTGCATGGGGGCGTACCTTTTCGCAAAGGCCCTGTTTACGTAAGCGTAAAATTAAGCACACCTGTCAATCAGGAATTATTTAATGTATTGTCGGTGAATTGAAGTAGGCAATTCCAACAGAACAGGCCCCCTGCGGGAGCAAGTAACGGCTCTAAAGGGGGACTGTTTATGACTTCAGCTGAGTGATAAAAACAGAACAAAAGGGGAGCACGGGTCTAATAAGTAGTGTTAGATCTTAGCATATAGTATAATATTTACAGGAAGGTAGGTGGAAAACTTGCGAGATAGATTGGACCCTAAAGTAGATGTAGTCTTTAAACAGATCTTTGGTGCAGAGAAGAACAAGGCCATACTAATCAGCTTTCTAAATGCCGTGTTGGATTGGACCGGAGAACGCGAGATTGTAGCGGTAGAAATACTGAACCCCTACCTGGAGCAGGAGAATATAAATGACAGCTATGGCATACTAGACATAAAAGTTCAGCTAGATAACGGAGAACTGGTAGACGTGGAAATGCAGATCGGAGATAGAGCTGACATGGAGAGACGCAGCACCTTCTACATTTGCCGCATGTTTGGTGATCAGAAGATCATTAAAGGAAAGTATAAGGATCTGAAAAGAGCCATAGCAATAAACATACTAGACTTTGTGCGCATCAAAGACAGCCAACGCTACCATACCAGATTCAGGCTGCTGGAACTAGAAGAAAGCATAGAGCTGACAGATGCAATAGAGATTCACTTCATCGAGTTACCCAAACTGAAAGAGGAAATGGCGAATTATGGGAGCCCACTGGACAGGTGGGCAATGTTTCTGAAAGGATGGGATGACATGAAATTAATGGAGAGATTGTCAGAAGAAGACCCGGCAATAGCCAAAGCGAAGAAAGCCCTGGAAGAAATGGCTGCTGACCCTAGAGCCAAAGAAATCTACGAACAAAGATTAAAGGCCATAATGGATAAGAATTCCGACCTCTACGAAGCTAAACTGGAAGCTAAGCTGGAAGATGCCCGAAACGCATTGTTGGAAGGAATAGCCCCCCCCATCGTTGCCAAGATCACCGGTCTACCTCTGGAAACAGTTCAAAAGCTCAAAGCAGAAGCAGCAAACTAGGGTGAATTGGGGAATTATTGACTTATTGGAAACATTGGTACCAGGGGGGTACCAGGGGGTGGTACCGGCTTACCAGGGGGACGGTTCTTGTGGTTGCATAGTTTTCTGAAGCTTGCTATGATAAATCAGAGGTGAGTTAAATATGCCACGAACTGGAAGAGAGCGAAGCAAAAGTGGAATCTATCATATTGTCCTAAGAGGGTCCAACAGACAGACCATTTTCGAGGACGAAGAAGATGCTATAAAATTCCTGGAGACTTTACAAACATACAAGGAAACAAGTGGTTATAAGATATATGCTTATTGTTTAATGGGAAATCATGTTCATTTATTGCTTAAGGAAGAACAAGAAGAATTGGGTATCATTATGCGGCGTATTGGTGCCAGCTATGTGTATTGGTATAATTGGAAATATCAACGATGCGGGCATTTATTTCAAGATAGATATAAAAGTGAAGTTGTTGAAGATGACAGATATTTTTTAAGCTAATAGATTGCGTTTCGCAATACAAATTGGTATATTAATAGCAGAATAGGAGGTGTTCATTATGGCACGAACATCAAATATATTTGCCCGTGTCGAGCCGGAAGTTAAAGAACAGGCAGAGCTTGTTTTGGAGCAGCTTGGGATTTCGATGTCAAATGCAATCGGGCTTTTCCTCAGACAGCTTGTGCTTCAAAGAGGTATTCCCTTTGAATTGAAGCTTCCACAAAGCAAACCACTGTCAGTTAGTACGCTTACCGAGGAGCAGTTTAATTGTGAGATAGAGAAAGGGCTTGCTGATCTGATTGCTGGAAGAGTTGTTTCTGAAGAAAGCGTTACCGATAGAATGCGTCAGGACTATGGCATATGAGCGAATGGAAGGTAGTTTATACCGAACAAGCAGAGCGTGATTTACGCAGCATATTCGAGTATATTGCCTTTTACCTGCTTGAGCCTGAGGCTGCAAAAAATCAATCACGGCGAATCATGAACACGGTCGCGAAGCTGAATGAAATGCCGCTGCGATATCCCCTTTACCAAAAAGAGCCGTGGTACAGCAAAGGCTTGCGGGTTATGCCAGTGGACAACTATTTGGTGTTTTATCTGCCTGTAGAAACAAAAACGACGGTGGCAGTTATCCGCGTTGTGTATGGCGGACGTGATATTGAGGAACAAATACGGCGAACTGAAGCAGGAGAGTAAACAGGAATTAAAATGGCTTCCAGTAAAGAATACTTAATACAGTATGGTTACCGGGCATCTGGTGAGAGGCAGGTGCTTTTTTGTATGGTTTTACACGAATATAAACTAATACGGAAAAAGATAAAGGAATTTTATGTAATGAGATTGATTTTGATGCCTATCTAAATGGCATTGATGGTGAAACCAAGGATTCTGCTGGGACTAGATGTGGGAGATGGAGAAAAATTTCTCGATATTAAAGGCGTTATTTCCAAGCTCAAAGCTAAAAAGGTGTTGATGGGTTATACCAAACTCTGGGCGGAAATTGACCTCAAGCCATATTGCAACACGGAAATAACCTCTCTGGAAGAACATATCAAACGAAAATGGGCAGACATTTCAGCGGAGACTGCCGGGGAACAATACACACCGGACGATGTGATTGCACTTATTTCTGAAATCATTGCCGCCAAGATTGAAGAGTCGGATACTTGGTCAAAATATATGACTGCATCTGCGACGGGGGGAACTTGCTGTTTGGAGTTGAAGACCGCCTTGATGAACAAAAGATTAAATATACCCAGACTTACGGACAGGACTGGAATGATGCCCGCTATGCCCTGGCCAAGATTGAAAGTCGTTTTCGTTAAGATTCCCGAATCGAACACGGCAATACCCTGATTGGTTATAGGAAGGTAGAATATTGAGAAAAATAATTTATGGAGAGAAAAACTAATGGACAAACCATCTTTTAATAAATTTGCTGCCATGCTTGATCAAGCCGTAGACAGCATTCCTCCTCATTTCCTTCGCGACTTGACCGGCGGCTTTAACTTACAGAAGCGCGTTAAGCGGGAAGGCGAGTACTATATATTGGGTGAGTACATTGAGGACGGAATAGGTGGCTGTTTTATTGTATTTTATTATGGCTCTTTTGTGGAGCTGTTGGAAGATGAGCCTGGCGATTGCTGGGAAGCAGAGATTATTGATACGGTGTTGCACGAAATGCAGCATCATCTGGAATCCTTAGCTGGTCGGGACGATTTGGCTCAAAAGGAAATGGAGGAATTGACCAGAGCAATGCAAAAGGGGAAATAGGACTCTTTGAAACTACACTAAGCTATTAGGGCATAATAACCAGTTAAGGTTTTAAAAGATGAAGGGCTATCAACAAGGCAGTTAGCTCGCTTAACAGGTATAAGCAGGGGTATTATTCTGAAAGCATAACCATGAATGGGAACCAGGACCACGAGAACCGTCCCCTCGGTTTCCCCTCGGTTTCCTTGGTTTCCTGGTTTCCCTTGGTTTAAGTTTAGGCAGGTACCAGTTCTTTATGCATTTGCCGTGCCCAATGGCGATGCTCAGCTATTGCTTTAATAAATTCCTGAGCAAAGTCATTCAAATCAGAAGCGTTTCCTACGGTAACAACTCCTGTATCTGAGAAAATCATGCTGCCGTTATCTGATTCTGCTATTGATACATGATTAATGTCCGAGCTTATTAATAGGTCAACACCTTCATTGGAAGCAGCAATTGCCTTACAATGCTTAAAAGCTTCATTGATAAAATGGATTGCATCACCTTGCGTCATCAGGCTGTTAACGCTGTTTCTGCCACCGGGAACATATACGGCATCATGCATAACTGATCCGCTGGTTATATAGTTTTCCTGCACTTCAATCTGCTGTCCATCAATGCTGGTTAACATACCTTTTTGTTTGCTAATAATTACAGGATGGACTGCTACAGCTTTAAAAGCGTCTATTACTTGCATGACATCCTGGTGGTTATAGCCATTTTCAAGTAAAATTGCTACTCTGCGAGTATTGGGAAGCTTGATGGTGTTTTCCTGGCTGACCGCAGGAGAAGAGTCTGCAACTCCCGTTCCGCCAGGAAGCTCAGGCGGCGATGCCCCTATGCCCCTGGCTATTTCTGCCGCCAATTGAGAGTCTATATTATTAAACATATCCACAACCTGCTGGCGGATATTTTTATTTTTAACCTTGCCAACTTCAAAGTGAAAGGCTTCTATTATGTGTTGTTTTTCAGCATTAGACATACTGTTCCAGAACAAGGTGGCCTGACGGTAAAAGTCCTGAAAGCTGCCGGCCCGTTCCCGAATTTTTCTGCCTTCTACTTTTTCGGTGTAATGTACATAAGCGTCTTCATTTTCCGAAGCCGGATGGGGTTGGTTGTTTTGCAGCGAATTAGGCGAATAACTCACAACACCCTGGGGTAAACGGTAAAATAAAAGGGAGAAAAATTGGCCACTAAAAACGGAGAATATTTACCTTAATGTTCCAAACCAGCTAAAATTGTAGGGTAAAAGACTACAATTATGCGAGGAGAGGAACCAGGTGAAGGGGTGGCCGATGT
>JAHDSE010000006.1 GCA_018432955.1 Syntrophomonadaceae bacterium | reverse complement strand
ATTACTAATTATTAATTACTAATTAAAAAAAGGGGGGGTTTTTGTGTTGGCGAAAAGGATTATTCCCTGTCTGGATGTCCATAACGGCAGGGTAGTTAAAGGGATAAACTTTGAAAATTTAAGGGATGCAGGGGATCCGGTTGAACTGGCAGCCTACTATGATCGTGAAGGTGCGGATGAGCTGGTATTTCTCGATATCAGTGCTTCTTTGGAAGAGAGAAAAACCATGGTGGATGTAGTGAAGAACACTGCCAAAGAGGTATTTATTCCCTTTGCCGTAGGTGGCGGAATCAGCACTATTGACGATATTCGCACCATACTTAATGCCGGTGCCGACAAAGTATCAATTAATTCGGCAGCTGTCCGGGACCCTTCGATAATAAATGAAGGAGCCAAAAAGTTTGGCAGCCAGTGCATTGTAGTAGCCATTGATGTGCGCCTGACCGATAAAGGATCTTGGGAAGTATATATCAATGGTGGTAAAGTGCCTACCGGCCTGGATGCCCTGGAATGGGCCGGGGAGGTAGAAAAGCGGGGGGCCGGAGAAATATTGTTGACCAGTATGAACAAAGATGGAACCAAAGATGGCTATGACCTGGATATTACTGCAGCCATCAGTGATCTGGCAGGTATTCCGGTAATAGCCTCCGGAGGGGCCGGGAATTTGGAACATTTGTACGAAGCTATTGAAATAGGGAAGGCTGATGCTGTCTTATGTGCCTCTATTTTCCACTATCGTGAATATACTATTAAAGAAGCCAAGGAATATCTGGCAAGCAAAGGAGTAACGGTAAGATTATGATTGATAAGATTGATTTTGCTAAAGGGGAGGGACTTGTCCCGGCAATAGTTCAAGACTATAAAAGCGGGCAGGTATTAATGCTGGCCTATATGAACGCTGAATCCTTGCAGCGGACTATTGAAAGCGGCCGAACATACTTTTATTCCCGCAGTCGTCAAAAGCTGTGGATGAAGGGTGAGGAATCCGGGCATATACAGGAAGTAAAGGAAATACTTTATGATTGTGATGCCGACAGCCTGCTTGTACGGGTAGAGCAAACTGGCGTTGCCTGTCATACTGGTCATTATTCCTGCTTTTACCGGGATATCCATGGAAACGAAAAAGATGAAACAGTTTTTGATACCAGCACTGTATATGCTGCTGGCAAGGAGGGCCCGGGAATATTATTGGAATTATATGATGTTGTAAAGGACCGGCAGAGAAACTTGCCTGAAGGTTCATATACCACCTATCTCTTTGAAAAAGGCCTGGACAAAATACTTAAAAAAGTTGGCGAGGAAAATGCTGAAGTAATAATAGCGGCTAAAAATAGGGAAAAATCTGAAATTGTTTATGAAACCGCAGATTTGCTCTATCATCTTTTAGTTCTTCTGGTAGAACAGGGTGTAGAGCCGAGCGATGTTTTTGCGGAGCTCAGGTCCCGGCGCTGATTGTTTTCCAGTAAGGGGAAGGTGTTAGGGATGAGGAGTGAGAGTAGTAAGTAGTGACATGAACATTTGCTTGTGTGTATTTGGGTTATCATTTGCAGGCATTCAGGGTTAAATATTTTCTTGAATATCTGAACCGGAGTCTTCTATAGGATGGAGGCGGATGCGGTCGATACGCATTCCCGCCATCTTTACTATTTCCAGCTTCATGTTGTTCAGTTTAACAATGTCGCCTTCCCGGGGACGTTTGCCCAGTTTCCCCAACATATAACCGGCCAGCGTATAATACTGTTCGTTTTCGCCGTCGATAGACAGAGCAAATCTTTCCTCAGCATCATCCAATAGCATCCGACCGGTTACGAGCAGGGTTCTCCCTTCTTCTTCAACTATAATTTCCGGATCTTCATCATCAAATTCATCCTGAATGGGACCGACCAATTCCTCGAGTATGTTTTCCATGGTCACTATGCCGGATATTCCTCCGTATTCATCAATGACTGCTGCCATATGCTGGTGCTTCTTCTGAAACTCCGGCAGAAGATGGTCGAGACGCATACCTTCGGGCACAAACATTATTTCTCTGTGGATACTGCATATATCTTCTATTTCGTTGTCCAAATACAGGAGGTCTTTTATATTAATCAGACCGACTACTTTATCGATAATGCCATCACAGAGAGGATAACGTGAGTGCCCGCTTTTTCTGGCCAGGGCGATGTTTTTTTCCAGGCTGTCCTGGATATCCAGGAAAATTACTTCGGGCCTGGGAACCATTATTTCCTGAACCACCCTTTCCTCAAAACGAAAGACATTTTGCAGCAATTCCTGTTCACTCTTTTTAATACGGCCGCCTTTATAGCTTTCAGAGATAAGCATTCGCAGTTCTTCCTCAGAATGAGCTATTTCGGATTTTGTAGCAGGCTGAAATCCCAGCAAGAATAAAAACTTATTGGCAGTACCATTTAAAAGGGCTACAGCCGGATAAAAAACAAAATAGAAAATATGCATAAGTTTGGCCAGGCTCATAGACATACCTTCTGCCCTTTGAATAGCCAGTGATTTTGGGGCCAGCTCACCAAAAACTACGTGAAGAAAAGTGATTAAACTGAAGGCCAGGATAAAGGAAATAGAGTGAACCAGGGTAGGTGATGCTATTCCCCAGCCGGTCAATATAGGAGTCAGTAGTGTAGCTACTGCAGGTTCGCCCAGCCATCCCAGACCCAGGCTGGATAGCGTTATGCCCAACTGGCTTACCGAGAGGTAAGCATCAATATTCTCGATGCAATCCTGGGCAGTTTTGGCCTTTTTATTTCCCTCTGATGCAAGTTGGGCGATACGCGTAGGCCGGACTTTTACAAAGGCAAATTCTGCAGCTACAAAGAGTCCATTAAGCAGTACCAGCAGAAGAGCTGCCAGAATTTTTAATACACTAAAAATTATATCAAAAGAAACTTGTTCCAATGCAGATACGCCCCTTAAACTATAGATTTAATCCAGGTAGGGAATTATATTCCAAAATTCCAATCTATCATATATCTCTTATTATGGTCCCACTTGCAAGGAAAAGTAAACCCTGATTTCTTAAAGCTATCAGAGCTTAAAAGCTGTTATTTAGAAGCATAAATGACTTTTATGCTTCAGATCATTATAGAAAACAGCAGATGGTAGTTTTCTTTTTACTCCCAGAGAGAACTCAAATCAGGAAGGAACATATAATATAGCAAGGGGAGAAAAAGATGACAGATACTCTATTTTCATGGGATTCACTATTAACCCTGTCTGGTGCGTCAGTACTTACTTTTTTAATTACTCTCTATACCGGGAGGATAATTGATCGCTGGTGGAAGTGGGGTACAGATCTCTATGCCGTCCTCTGGGCATTCCTTATTTTAACCCTGGCAGAGCTGGGGAATGGTACAGATCCCGGCAATTGGCGTTTGTACCTGCTGTCATTTTTTAATTCATTTTTGGTGGCGGCTGCAGCTGGAAAGATTAATGATAAATCGATTTATGAGAAAAATAGAAGAAAAGAGGAACTGAAGCAATTGAGAGGTGGTGGGCCGAATGGAAATAAAAGAGACTGGCCTCAGATTTAATGGCTCCTTGCGTCCCAGGACCAGTACCCAGCGAATAATAATCCATCATTCAGCCAGTTCAGATGTGCCGGCCAGCACTATACATGGCTGGCATCTGGCAAGAGGCTGGTCTGGCATCGGCTATCATTATGTTATCAGAAAAAATGGAAGTATTGAAAGAGGCCGCTATGAATATCTTATTGGCGCTCATGCAGGCAGTAGAGGAAATCCTGATAGTATAGGAATATGTTTGACGGGAAATTTTAGCAATGCTCCACCAGAGGAGGCCCAAATACAAGCCCTGGTCTGGCTGATAAAAGATATATGGAAAAGGTATACCCACCTGGAACTAATAGGGCACAGAGATGTGATGGCTACAGACTGTCCGGGTGAGAAATTCCCCTGGACAGAACTGCAAAAGAGATTGGAGGAGAATCCTGTGGCCGAACAATGGAAATTAGATATTATGGAAGAGGCAAAAAATACAGGCATAATCAGCAGCGAACATAAACCGGATGACAGAGCAGACAAATGGTTTGTTCTGGCTGTAGCGCTTAATGTTATAAAGGTATTGAAAAATAAATAGAAAGTATTAAAGAAAATAAATTATTAAAAAAAATGCAGTAAAGATAGTATTCGCCGTGGAATAATACTGGAAAGTATAAATAGACATATAGCCATGAACAATAACCATCAAAAGAAAGGCCTTCAGGGAAAGCTTATGCATTTGCCTGAAGGCCTTTTTCTTGTACGAATTCTATATTAAAGTGTAAAAATGGAGTAAAATCTGAATTGCAAGAGCTTACATAATCAAAAAAATCCTTATAAAATACAAGAATTAGTAGGCGGTCTTTATTAATCTATTATATGGTGAGAGGAAAATTTTTTTTGCAAAACTCCCGATCAAAGGAGGATGTCGAAAATTGTACCCGAAAGATCTCTTTCCAAGTCAGTTGTTATTCCATATAAAACCATATTATATCAGTATATTTACTTACCGGAAGCAGCCGGTTTTTCAGGACAAATATGCCTGCGAACTCCTCCTGAATGTTCTGACCTATAACAAATATGCCCTGGATTATCTGGTCTATGCTTTTGTAATTATGCCGGATCACCTGCATATTGTATTCCATCCCTGCAAGGTTCCGATTTCCCAGGTGGTCAGGAAAAACATGGGCAACTTTACCCGTTATTATCAGAAATACACAGGGAGAAACCAGCCTGTATGGGAGCAGGACTATTACGAATTACAGGTAAAGGATTATCCCGGCCTGCAAAAAATACGAGAGCATATACATACCAATCCCCTGCGAAATGGCCTGGAAAACGAGATAGGCACATATTATTATTCAAGTTACCGCTTTTATGAAAAGAATAGTGAGGACTTTTTTCTACTGCTGAATAGGCTGCAGCTATAGACGAATCCAGCTTGAAATTATTATGGGGAGCGAGTATAATACATCATGTATGATGTGAATATGCGGATGTGGCGGAATTGGCAGACGCACCAGACTTAGGATCTGGCGGGTAACTCCGTGGAGGTTCGAGTCCTCTCATCCGCACCATAGGAAAATCGGGAGGTTTATGCCTCCCTTTAGTTTTTTTGCTATGTGCAGGTAATCTATCCTGGTGGTTTAGTGCGAAAAAAGTGCAAAATGTTATACGATTATTTCCTTCTAAGTTGGCAAGACTATACATATTGTATTGAACCACTATTTGGAAGGTGATATGATATGAATAAAGAAGGAAAAGATAGGGGAAACAAGGGGGAGAAGGACATGCAAGCTATTGTGAAAAAAACTGTACCATCTTTCGCGGATTTTGTTAATTCCAATAAAAATGGCATTCGGAAGGCAGTTGGCTCTAATTCAACCCAAAATAGCGATGGATTGACTGTTATTTCTAAAGATGATCCCTGGAGAGATGAATCAGAATGGGATCAATTAGAGAAGGACTTTAAAGATAAGTAATGTATATTTTAGAGGGGGATGTATGGTTAGTCAGTTTTCCACTCGAAGAAGATCCTACTCGATTCCTTTCACGACCTGTTATAGTTCTTAATATTGAAGCATTAGAAGTTCTAGCTGTAAAGGTAACGAAAACAGAACCACGAACTGACGATAACTATGATACTCCGATTATTTTTTGGCAAGAAGCTAACCTTGGATTTAAATCGACAGCGAGAGTTTCTAAGACAATATACATAAAAAAATCTCAGTTTAAATATAAAATAGGCACTTTGCATCATGAAGATTTGAGTATTATTCAAAAATTATTTATAGATTTTATAGAAAGCCAGTCATAAAGATCTCATTCGCTTGAGGTCTTTTCTCTTATTTTAAAAGGCATCCCCATATATCCACCACCTAATTTAAATTTATTGCAACGTGTATCGTTAATAATATCATGATAATTATATATTTAAATGGATATAATTACCACGATTTACTGCACTTTGTCTCCCTTAATCAGATGGGTCAACTTACTTTTCAGGACTTTTTAGAGCACTGTGCTTACCATTTCTCTAAACAATTTCCGCACCCCAAGCACGTCGTTGACGCAAGAAAATTACTGACGGGGAAGAATTTTATTCCTTTCGAAAAACAGGGTTCTTTTTGTTTGGTGTATATCGGTTTGGTATGATACAAGCCCTATTCAGAGAGGTACAAGGGAACAAAAAGAAGCGCTTCCCTTGGCATAGACTTTAAGCAGGGGTATTATCGATTAAGAAGGATGCTTCCAGGGAGGCAGGATACGGTGAATATTGAGGAATTAAATAAAGAGATCAGGATATGCGAGAAATGCCGGCTTGCCGGAAGCAGGATTAATGTCCTCTGTGGAGAAGGAAAGTTAAATGCCCGTCTGATGTTAATTGCACAGGCCCCTGGAGAATATGAAGACAGGGAAGGAAGAATGTTTATTGGACCTTCAGGAAAAGTATTGGATGAACTGTTGCATGCGGCAGGTATTAGTAGAGAAGAGATATATATGACAAATTTGCTTAAATGCATGCTCCCCAAGTATCGAAGACCCAAGCAAGATGAAATTATTGCTTGCAGTCAGTACCTGGCTCAAGAGATAGAAATCATCAATCCGCAAGTACTGGTTCCCATGGGCTATTACGCGTGCAAACATCTTTTTGAAAAATATTCTATTTCTATACCATCCAGAACAGATTTTGCTGCACTTACAGGTAAACTAATCTGGCAAAAAAACCAAAAGATATTTCCTCTCGCACATCCTGCTGCATTGCTCTATAAGGAATCTCTTAAAAAATTTCTGAAAAGGGATTACGCCAGGCTGAAGGTTTTAAAAAAGGACTGTAAATGGTATCCGGTATGTCCTATGAAGAGATTTTTGGAAAACGGTAAATTGAAAAGGAAATGGATAGAACTCTATTGTAAAGGGGATTGGGAAAGCTGTATCCGTTATCAAATGGAAGAAAGAGGCGAGTACCATCCGGATTGCATGCTTCCAGACGGTACTATTGACGAAAAATTAAGGGGCTTATAAAAAAGAATAAAGGAAAATAAGACCATGATTACTATAAAGTGTTCACAATGTAAAAGGAAAATCTTTAAATATAATAAAATAGGGAAGAGACGGATATTGCGCTGCTGGGATACCAGAATTATTGAAGATTACAGTATTCGTTGTGATAATGAAGTCAGGTGTAAGTGCGGTAATGTTATTGGTATCAAAGAAAGTAAATCGATTTGTCCCACTCATTGTACTCAATTTCAATCAGAGATACAAAGTCTATATCCGCAGAAATATATTGCTGGGGGAGCAGGTAGAATTATCGAAATATAAGACATGGCAAAGCTCATTACTTGACAGCTTCTGCCTGTCCTGTGTTTTGTTCTCCGGCTACCCATTTGGGGCAATTTTTGTACTTCTCATAAACTGGACATATCTGTTTGGAAATGGGTGATAGAAAGTAGTATTATAAGAAAAACCTTTCGGGGGGACAAGAATGAAAGGATTTCATTCCCGGAGCAGCAGTATCTATCTTCTGGTCTGTTTTCTTATAGCGCTTTTGTACCAGGAGTTGCTTTTGTTATCTATAATATTATTAATCATGGTGGTATTTAATTATAGACTGGACCGGGCTGCAGCCCTGCGAAAGATGCTGTTTTTTACTCTGCCATTAATAGTATTGATTGTCTTGCTCAATGGACTTATAAATCAAAACGGTGAAAGTATACTCGTGACCATACAGGGTTTACCTGTGGTAGGGAATGTTTATATATACCGGGAGGCTATTTATTTTGCCGTAGCTATGTCCGTGAAATTGTTGCTGATCTTGAGTATTTTTACGGTGTTCAATATCCTTGTACCGCTGGAAAGGCTTTTTGATGTTTTTGGCTCATATACCGGAAAAACTGTATTAATTGCCGGGATATCTGCCCGGATGGTTCCTGAACTGGCTGCCCGGGCTAAATCGATCAGAGATGTGCAGGCTTACAGAGGACATATAGCCCAAGGAGACAATATATTCCAGCGTGTCCGGACTGTGGGGCCTCTGCTGGTTAATCTACTGCGTTCATCGTTGGATAGCTCTCTCCAAAAAGCGGAAGCTATGCAGGTGAGGGCCTATGGGAGCGGGAGTCGGAGCATATATCTCGAAGAAAACTGGCATTTAAAAGATAGTTTGCTTGTCTTGCTAAGCTTAGCGGCTTTTTTTCTGGGGATTATTACATTCCTGAAGTCAAATACTGCAGGTATAAGTCTTCAGTTGACTTACTGGAAAGATGCAGTTTTACTAAGCCTCTTAGCAGCACCGGTGTTTTTGATTAAAGCCAAGCCAGATTAATCAGTCAAAGAGTTTTTCATAATAGCCT
>JAHDSE010000069.1 GCA_018432955.1 Syntrophomonadaceae bacterium | reverse complement strand
TTGGGATGCTCGATAAAAAATAAGGTCTTTCTCTGTAAAATACTCTCCTTCAAAAACATCCCTGGCAGCAAACCACCTTACCTGTAAGGACTTGGCCGTTTCTTCTTCGTAATCGCTTATTTCTTTACGGGAACTCCCCATGGCTTGATAGACATTTTTTACTGCACAGGCCATTGCTTTGAATTCGGAAGGTTCCAAAGCAAAAAAATGATCGGGTCCCTTCATATTTCTATCCATGGTAACATGTTTTTCTATACATACGGCTCCCATAGCTACTGCCGCACAGGGCACCTCATAACCAGGGGTATGATCGCTTAAACCTACCGGACAATCAAACATCGCAGCAAGAGTATTCATTGATCTCAGATTTACTCTTGCAAATCTTGTTGGGTACTCTGAAATACAGTGTAAAAGAATAATGTCATGATTTCCAGAAGAAAAACATAAATCAACACAACGCTCAATATGACAATAGTTACAATATCCCGTAGAAATAATTAACGGTTTCCCCAGAGCTGCCACTCTTTTTACCAATGTAGGAAAAGTCCTGACCTGTGGTGAAGCAAGTTTATAAATAGGTACCTCAACTGCCTCCAACAATGGAATAGCCTCCATATACGTAGGACAAGAAAAAAAGATTACCCCCGCTTGCCTGGCTTCTGAAGCTAGTTCAGGATACCATTTCTCATCCAGTTTAATCTGTTGATATAAAGATACTATGTCGGGAGTACGAGCCTCAGGAGAATATAATGCTTCCATTCTGAGAGATTGAAATTTAACTGCATCTGCTCCGCATTCGGCACTCATATGTATCATTTCTTTAGCCAGATTCAGGTCTTGATTATGATTTGAACCTATTTCAGCTATTACAAATGGTGGACGATCTACCCCCAAAACTTTTTTACTTTCGCCTTTCAAATTAACCATCTTTATCATTTACCCTTTCTGAACCCCTTAATCCAGTTCTTCCTTCGGGATTATTATTTCACGCTTATTCTGTAAACATTTAATGATTTCTTCCAGGAAATTGCAAGAATTTGCCCTATGAGCATTTATCTGTGCCATCTGCAAGCCGGTAATAGTTGGGAAAGTCGCCTCCAAGAATTCGGTTATTCCATAGCCGATACTCTTTCTCCAGGTGTTACAGCGAAAACAATGGTAGCCAATCGCATCCAAGAACTCTCCATCCCCCTTCAGCAAAGCACTTCGTAAGGAAAGAGCTTCATGGGAATTTAGAATATCAAAAATATTATCTTTTTCGACATTTCCAATAGTAAATTTGCCCGAAAAATCTTGCGGACAGGGATTCACGCTACCATCAGCATTAATTTTCACAGCCACCAAAGGGGTAACACAAGGCTGCCATGGTTCATCATCAAGTTGCATATCTTCATATGCACCTGAATCATCTTGTAGCGTAAAAAGTGGACTTTCATAATAATTATTTATCGGTATTTCCTTCCAAAATCGTCTGTTTTCATCTGCGTATGCTTTAACTTCCCTGGTTTGAACACTGGAGACTGTAATAAAAATATTAGCTATGTAATCTCTTCTCGCCAACAAAATAAAACGCAGAACCTTTAGCAAGGTATCAAAATAATCTGCTCCCCGACGTATTTTTTCATATACATCTCGTTGTATGGAATCAAAAGAAAACTGAACCCGGGAAATCCCAGATTCTATCAAATTACGGGCATTCTTTTCGGTTAAAGCCGTTCCATTGGTGATCATTGCTGTAAATATCCCGCGGTCAGTAGCCATTTTAATCATGTCATAGACATTTACGTTTAGCAACGGTTCTCCATTGCCTGTAAAAGTTACATAAGTACCTGCCGGCAAAGTTTCGATAATATTTTTATAAGATTGCATAGATAAAAAGGCCGGCTTCCTGTTCATGTTTCTACGAGCACAGAAATAACAGTCCAGGTTGCATTGATTTGTAGGTTCTATATATATATTCATGAAAGAATTCAGATACAAATCAGAAGGAAGAAGCTCTGTCCCACTATCCCAAAACTCCTTAAACCTATTAATTTCATCGTATTTTTTCAAGCAGTTACTCATAAGCAAACGACATTGCTCTTTCTGATTCCATGGGAGAAACTCCGTCATGCCCGCACCTCCTATACATGGTCAATATTAGGCATACTTTTTTTTGACTTTTTCTTCATTACCAGCATAAATTCTCGTTGGGGAATAGACGCGTAGTCATGACGCAATATAACATGCGGTGTTATATCGAGTGTTAAAGCCAACATTGTAGAAGGATTATAGTAATATACCATATCTTCTTTTTCGTATGTCGGCTCAGCACATGTGCTGAGCATATCCACTACAAGGGCTTCTTGACACAAATCAAACGCCGCTTCAATCATCTGACGAGCATATACAAGGTTATCGATTTCTTCTAATTTTAAATTTAACAATCCAAAAAGTACTACTATATCCCATTGTTTTTGGGGTGGGTCAAGGAGTATATTTCGAACCTCGAAAAAAGTGTCGGGAAATCTTGACCTACAAGCATTGATAAGCTCAGGATTAATATCAAAACCATAATAACTGTCTAGTTGAAGCGAATGCTTTTCTCGCAAAAAACCGTAAAAGTCCCCAAGTCCACAACCTATATCCAATACTTTCTTACCCTGCCAATTGAGGCATTCGTATGCCATCGCAAAGCGTGTCCATTGACTTGTAATCTTGTCCCAGCCAAGGGTTCTGGCATCTATTCCAAAGTTTGCAAACTTTTGACTGTATCTATCCTGAAAATATTTTTCAAGTCTATCCAGCAATTCTCGGTTTAAAACTCCCACTTAGGTTCACATGCTCCCTTCTACCCATTTAATAATATTTCTTGTCTTATTATAGCTTGCCTTATATTCCATTCATCAGCCAATAATCCCGATATCACAATATCCTCATATTGCCCCTGTTTAAGAACCTGTTTATAAAGATATCCTTCCTGTTTAAAACCCAGTTTCAAATGATAATTCAAGCTGGCCTTATTACGAGCCAGTGCCTGGCTGCAGATTTTTCTCATAGCCATGTTCGAAAAAGCATGGCAAATACCTATATATCCCATCAAAAGTCCGGTTTTGCGCGGAAAATCATTCTCTCCCAGATAAAACCCCCACCAGCATGTACCATGATAATTGTCTACAGCAGTAAAATAAACCATTCCGGCTGCCTGGCCTTTGTACTCAAAAAGCAAATACTTATCCTCACTATCCTTTTGACGTTCAAACCATCGCCGGTGTTCTTCCCAGCTAATAAGGTGGTCACCTATCATACTGTTCCGGATACGTTCGGAATTACGCCAGGACAAAATATTCTCCAGATCCTGTTCCCGTATTTCCCTTAACTTACCTTTTGCTATTTCCAAGCAGCCTTACTCCTTTTCCTAAGCCTAGGTCTCAAAATTTGCCCATAGGCTGGGTATCATCTAATAAGATCAGGTACTTCTTAAGATAAATAGTGACTCTCCGCTTTATTGGACAGACGGTTTACAATTGATGAATAAGCAATCTCCGAAAAATGTCTGAAATAATTACAGCTTCTTCTGCTCCACCCCGGCATTAAGCTCAACCCACTCCGGGTGTTTATTTAATAAACCAAGTACATCCTCCATATCAAATTGCGGATTAAACGGATACACGGCTTCTATTATGTTTTTTATCAGTATAAAATCTTCCACTTCATCAACTGTCCATCGATGTCTGCTCTTATCCTCATGATAGTTTACATTATGCAAACGATACCTTTCAGGATGCCAGCAAATATATGGAGTTACATGTTCTCGTTCAGGCTGTTCTCCAGCATTTAAAAAAGCTTCCTCCAGTGCCTTAAACGGAAATACTTCCGTGTCCATACCCCTGGGATAAGTTCGCTGCAGGGTGTTGGAAACGTAATCATAGTTATCCCGCTTATTCTTATAATATTTTATCACTTTGTCTACCACAGCCGGATCTATCAGGGGACAGTCAGATGTTACCCTGACTACCGTATCCGCAGCAAAATTGACGGCTGCTTCGTAATAACGGGACAATACATCTTCTTCCGAACCGCAGTAATATGCTACTCCCAGATCTTCACACAATTCAACGATAGGCTGGTCGGAATTATTGGTAGTGGTAGCGATAACTACCTCATCAGCTTCATCTACCCGTCTCAACCTCTCAATCTGGTACTCCAGTAAGGGTTTGCCCAGAATTTCTTTCATCACTTTCCCCGGCAGGCGTGTGGAAGTCATGCGGGCTTGATCTATTATTACAGTTTTCATTCTATTGCCTCCTGCGAACACCTGCGATCTTTGAGAACTTCAGTTTTATTAATTTCCGGATGATTTTTTTGCAATATTTCCCGGGAATCGAGCAGTGATTTCAAACATACCGCGGCCAGATCACCTATCACCGCATACCATTCAGCCTGACGCAGTATAATTTCTACCCGCGCCATATCCTGATCTTCATATTTTTCAGGTACAGCTATCATTTCCATTTCAAACTTTATGACAAATGATTGGAAGACATGGGCGAAAAAAAGCTGAAAAGTATGGCGAAGCTGGCGGCATTTCTCTTTGTATTCCATTATTTCATCTTCAATATCTTTCAGTCTCTTTTTACTTAATCTCATGTTCGCAACATTATTTAAGCAACCTGCCAATTCATCTTTGTATTTCTCATAACTACTGATACCCTGGCGGCAGTATTCTTTTATCTGTTCCAGATCCTTAATCGTATCTGCAGTTAATGCCAGTACCTGCTGCAAATCCTGTTCAACATCGTAGGGAGTAAAAACAGCCAGACTCTCTTCAATTATATCACGGGGGTGGAATTCCTCCTGAATATATTTATCTACAGCCTCCTGGAAAGGCATTACCTCGGTTCCCGTAATATACGCCCCGCCTTCGGTCGCATTAATACAGGTGCCGGAATAGTTAAGCAGGTCCATTTCATAGGCTCTCAGGAAGGAATACCAGGTGGATGTAGTCTCTATTGGTCTCCCATCATTTCCTGACACAGTTAATATTTGACCGCCCGGTAAAGCCTGTTTTTCCCCGTAGGCAGTGCCATTGGCATGGGTACGCCCGTCACGGCTGAAAGCCAGATCCTGACCGATAAGGATTATAGGGTCGCAACCCAGAGCCTCAGCCACTTTAAAAGCCATGTTTCCGGCAGAAAGCTGTATTTTCAATATCCCCCGGTCAATGCCCAGCCATTTGAAGTGATCAAAATCGCGGTAGACTATAAGCCGTGGGCCTGGATAAGCCTGGTATAGTTCATTACGGACTACCGGACAGGCAGCCAGGTAAACATCGTCAACTTCTTTTTTTTCAAAACCTTCCAACAGTTTAACCGTAGGCATAACCCTCTCCAGGGACGTAACCAAATGAGGTTTTACCCCCATATCTATAAGAACCCTGAGCGAAGCATCAGCAGCTATAATCAAGGCCTGCTTTTCCAGTCCCTTTAACAAATGCTTGTTTTTGTTTAATGAAGGTCCGGTGGCTACTACTATAGCAGGCTTAGCGGCAAATTTATCATATAAGAGCTTGATACCTGGATTGGAGATGATTTCATCCAGGTTAGCCAGCATATTCTCAATACCTATAAGTGAATCGTAAGGATCATTTCCAAAATGCAGTACTTGCTGGCTGCCGGCATCTTTCAACAGCTGTAATGCCCTTATGTAATAATCTTTGTTTAAACGCAGGGATGATGGATGATAGATAGCTTTCAAAGCTTTTAACAAAAAATAGCGGTTATTTTCTTGAAGATACTCCCTGATACTTGTATATAGCTCACCTTCTTCCAGGCCAACTATTAGTTTAAGCTGGGAATTTCTAATGAAAGCGCTGAGATCATACGTCTCTATTGCTGCTCTGAATATTTCCAGGTCTTTTTCTATGACCAAAATATAGCTGGTGTTCTGCTTTTTCGACTCGTTTTGAACATAATACATGAGCTCGTAAGCCAGGCCAATTCCCAGGAATACAGCCAGCCGGGTGTTTTTTAGATTAAGGGCTTTGATTTGCCTGGCAACATCTTCCAGCGGGTCATTAATATCGTAATAATAGAAACTGCCTTCTCTGCTATACAGGTTAACACTTGCTTGAGAGCCATGTCGGGATACTGTGAACCTGTTGTTTACAGGCGTTCTTTCAATTTTTGCGGCTATATCAGGATAATGCTTTTTCAGAGCCTGCATATTGCTAGGATAAATGTCTTTATGCTTGTTTGCAGCCCTTAGCAGGCGTTCAGGCGGATTACTCCCTGCAGCTTTATTTACTTGTTGCTTCTTTTTCTTGCTTTTCTTAGTCAATCCTAAACTCCTTTACGGTACAAAGTAATATTAATTATATCGGTAAGAAACCATGTAGTCTTTAACCTGGTGAAGGGTAGGGGTTTAGGAGCAAGAGGAACTAAAAAACCGGTCCCCTGAAGGGAACCGGTTTTTATCTGTAGTCTTATCCAAGCAACTGTAGTACACTCTGTGGTTTCATATTGGCCTGGGCCAGCATGGCTGTCCCTGCCTGCAGCATGATCTGGCTCCTGGTAAAGGCCATCATTTCCTTGGCAAAGTCCAGGTCGCGGATACGGGACTCGGCCGCGGTCAGGTTTTCTGAAGCTACGCCCAGGTTGTTGATGGTGTGGTCCAAACGGTTCTGCAACGCACCCATCTTGGAGCGCTCTGAAGAAACTCTTTGAATAGCACTATCGATCTTGGTAATAGAATCACTGGCATGTTCACGGTCAGTAACCAGAATATTATCTACACCTAATGCCTCTGCTCTCATGTCGCCGATAGCAGCACCTACATCCTGCAAGGGGTTGGCCCCTATCTGGAATACCATGGTGTTGTCTGCGATATGCACATAAGTAGAATCTTTATGGGCAAAACCACCGGTAAGCTTAAAGTTTTTAGCCTCAGTATCCCATTCGGCTACTATACCGGTCATATTGTCAAATTCCACGTCCACATTCTGGTGTACAGTTCCTGCCAGCAGGTTTCCTTCTATTTCTACATCTTTGGCCACATAATCACCGGTATGGGCATCAGTAACACTAACTTTAAAAGTATTTTCCTTGGAATCCTGCAGATTGGTCAAACTCAGGGCTTTGATTATATTCTCATCCCCGACAAAAGTAAGCTCGCCTGCATCACCGGTTATAGCCGAGCGAATTACGAAAGTACCTGCTACTGTTTCCATTCCATTAGCAGACTTGGAACCTTCGGTTACAAAGGAAACAAACTTATCGCTATGGGTAGCACCAATGCCTGTGAGTTCAGCCTGACCCAGTTGTTCAGCTATAGCCGCGTTCAATTTTTCCTTGACGCTGCCGATAGTGTCGGTTCCGTAAAGAGTAATCTGGGCCTTTTGTCCATCTCCCTGGACAATGGTAATCTGCTGCTGTTCTTCGATAAGGAAATTACCGTTCTTATCCCAGAAGGCTTCTATATCCCGGAGCTGCGTCCCCTCTGTTGCCAATTCACCCACTCCTGCACTACGGTCAAAGCTGACAAAGGTTCCATCATTTTCCGTGTAATCAGCCATTGTTTTGAAAGTCAGGTTAATTTCGCTGTGTTCTATATTTCCATTCTCCGTGTTTAGGGTAAGATAGTCCACGGTCTGGGTGGAGTTATTCCACCCGTCTGAATCCTTATAATAGGTGAAAGAATTGGCTACACTGTCACCCACTTCATCCGTAGTCTGGGTAATAGTAACCAGGTCATCATCAGTCGCCGTACCATCGGGTACAATGTTAACTATACAACTGTCACCTACCGTAATCGCGCCATTATGGAGATCAAAATGATTAAATTCAATGTTACCCACGGTCAGGGTTTCGTTAGCAGTACCGGCCAGCCCTTTATTAACTACTCGCTCAGCTTCATAGTAACTGCGATTGCCGTCTTTATCCATTTCCCAGGATTTAATCATCAGGGTAACGTCATCCCCATCAACTGCGGTTACTTCAAAGGCCATCTGAGCATTAATATTCCTGGAACTAGGGGCAATTGAGGTACCAGTGCCACCCGCAGTTGCCAGGCCTATATCAGTAATCAAATCATCAGTGCCGCTCTGGCGGTACTGTGCTACCAGGTTGACTGAAGTGTTGTCAGTTTGTACCCGGGCAGCCGCGTCGACATCTGTGGTAATCTTATAGGTTCCCTGTACCAGTCCAGTAACAGTGAAGTTCTGGAGCCCGGACTGGGCATCATCCAATCCAGCTTGACCATTGTCTGCTGCGGTTATCTCCTCCGTTTTTATGGTACTGGTTCCACCTGCATTATCAAGAGCACTGGCTCCACCAATAGCTATTGTTCCAGCTCCGCTTGCAACACTTCCAGACACATCGCGGGTAACTTCCAAGATAAAGTTGCCAGCTGCACCCTTGGTCAAAGACTGGATATCAAATGTTCCAACACCGCTTGCAACCGCAACCCCCTGAATAGTAATCCGGTCTTTTAAGACGCTATCTGCGGCAACAGCATTGGCCAGATCTTCATTAAATTGAATGGCAGTTGTACCACCTGTACGGGTAATCGCTACATCGACAGAATGATTGGTTCCATCTTCAAATTCAAAGTTGAAGGTAATAATGTCGCCCACATCATTCGCATCAAAGGCAGCACCAACCTTCGCAACAACGCTGGCCTGGTTGAAGCCCATATCAATATTGGTAGTGGTCTCACCATGTTTTACCCTCATGATATCGGTCTTTTGTACCTGGGTTTTCCCGACCTGGGCTTCGATTTCCAGCTTGTAGTTGCCGCCGCCGTCGGCCTTCTGTCCGAACTGGTCGACTACTCTGAGACCGTCGCGCATGAAAACCTTGGTGCTGAGTTTGTCTGTAGTGGTCAATGCGGAAGAAGTCCCATCCAGAAGTTTCTTGGTGTTGAACTCGGTGGTAGTACCGATTCGGTCAATTTCTTCCACTAACTGGTCGATTTCGTCCTGGATATTCTGGCGGTCGGATGCGGTCAGGGTGTCATTGGCTGCCTGTACGGACAGTTCCCGCATGCGCTGCAGGATATCGTGGGTCTCGTTCAGGGCGCCTTCAGCCGTCTGTATGAGGCTGATGCCGTCCTGGGCATTGCTGATGGCCTGGTTCAGACCCCGAATCTGGGCCCGCATTTTTTCTGAGATGGCCAGACCTGCGGCGTCATCGGCTGCGCGGTTGATCCTCAGTCCTGAGGATAACCTTTCCAGTGATCTGCTCATTGCTCTATCGGTAACTGAAAGATTACGATAGGCGTTGAGCGCTGATACGTTGTGATTAATAATCATTTAATCATTCCTCCTTGAATTTTTATTCAGCCGCTTCCCTGCGGCTGTTCTGGCTGTTTTTCGCAACCCCGGCCGGAATGTTGCGTCCAGCAACCACCGGGCGGTTTTCCTGGAAAACCGTCTGGTGGGGGCTGAATTGTTAATTAATAATTAGTAATTAATAATTAA
>JAHDSE010000063.1 GCA_018432955.1 Syntrophomonadaceae bacterium | reverse complement strand
TCTTTACTGGAAATGGTAATCAAGGAAAAAAACAATGATGAACTACTTGAACTATTGTATAAATGGATGAAGGAAAATAATAAATCGGAACTAGATGAAATTATCAAAGCTACAGCACTGGCAATTGATTTTGAGGATGAGAAATCGCTAAAAGATAATATGCAGATAATCAGGGAACTTCTGGCATCCAGAGAGGCTGATTAAGGAGAACCTGTTTAACCTGGTGTTTTATATTGTGAATAATAGAAGTTAGAATAGCTGAAACTGCCGGGCCGTTTCAGCTATTCCGACCTCTGCCATAGTTTAGGGGGGATTTTTTATGAATAAATTCTGGTTTCAGGAGACTCATACTGAAGGGTATGAGGTTAAATGGAAAATAAGAGATGTCTTGCACAGTGAAAAGAGCAAGTATCAGGATCTGGCAATAATTGATACCATTGAATGGGGAAAAGCTCTGGTTCTCGATGGTGCTCTGCAGGTTAGCGAAAAAGATGAATTCATCTACCATGAGATGATAGTCCATGTAGCAATGCACAGTCATCCAAATCCGGAAAATGTACTGATTATAGGCGGGGGAGATGGCGGCACTCTCAGAGAAGTGGTAAAGCATAATTGCCTTAAAAGTGTTGATATGGTCGAAATTGATGATAGGGTTATCGAAGTCAGTAAACAGTATCTCCCTTCGATTTCATCTGCTTATAATGATCCCAGGCTGAGACTGTATGTCGAAGACGGCATCAAATTTGTGGAAAATAGCAAAGAGCAATACGATATAGTAATAGTTGATTCTTCAGACCCGGTTGGCCCCGCAATCCAGTTGTTCAGCCAGGCCTTTTACCGGGATGTGTTTGCAGCTCTGGATGATGATGGTTTACTGACTGTCCAATCTGAATCTCCATTGTTTTATCAGGACACTTTCAAATCAGTATATAATAATATTAACGCGGTATTTCCGGCGGCTTATGTTTACACAGCAGCAATTCCGACTTATGTGAGTGGCCTGTGGTCATTTTCCATGGGCAGCAAAGATTGTGATCCCAGACAAATTGTTAGTGACAGAGAAATAATAAATGGGTTAAAATATTATAATGAAGCAATCCATGAGGCGGCTTTTTCCTTACCGCCGTTTATAAAAGAAATGCTCAAGTAGTACGGTAGAGTTTTTAAGGGGTTTAATTACTGTAGTACATCCAGTAGTATCTAAAATTAATATTTGATCTAATGCTTATATTGGAGGACGGTAGAGTGACTATTAAAATATTTATGATTTTATTGTTTTTGCTTGTAATTTTTTCCCTGGGATTGTACAGCAGGAAAAAGACTCAAACAGTAGATGACTTTGTGGTGGGAAGCAGGTCCATCGGACCCTGGATGTCCGCCTTTTCTTTTGGCACTGCTTATTTTTCAGCAGTGCTTATTATTGGCTTTGCAGGAAAAGTGGGTTGGGGCTATGGCCTTTCAGCTTTATGGATTGCTTTGGGGAATGCTGTTTTGGGTACTTTCCTGGCATGGAAGATTCTGGCTCCCAGGACCAGAGAATTGACCGCTCGTATGAATGTTGTTACCATGCCTTCCTTTCTTGAGGCCAGATATGATTCCATCAATATGAAGGTATTTTCCAGTATGATTATCTTTATTTTCTTTGTTCCTTATTCTGCCTCAGTATTTATGGGTTTGAGTTACCTTTTTGAACAGGTATTTGCTATTCCTTATATTATTGCTCTATTAATAATGACAGTGATGGCTGGATTTTACCTGATTCTGGGTGGATATATGGCAGTCGCGCTGGTTGATTTTGTTCAGGGATTGGTAATGATTGCAGGCGTAATTATGATGATATACTTTGTACAGGGAAACGAGCTGGTAGGCGGTTTTGCCCGGGCCTATGATTCCCTGAAAGCTATGGACCCGGCATTTATTATGCCAGGCAGTGCAACGGCATGGGTAGGCTTGATCTCCGTTATTATTTTGACCAGTTTTGGTACCTGGGGACTTCCGCAAATGGTTCAGAAATTCTATGGCATAAAAAGCGCCGAGGCTATTCCCAGAGCTACTATTGTTTCCACTGTTTTTGCTGTACTGATTACCGGTGGGGCATATTATGTGGGGGCGCTGAGTCATCTCTTTTTTGACAGGCTGCCGCTTCTGGACGGGAAGCCCAGTCCTGATCTTATTATGCCCAATATTATTGCCACTTCCTTACCTGAATTGGTAGCGGTCCTTATTATGATTCTGGTATTATCTGCATCCATGTCTACCTTATCATCTCTGGTTCTGGTTTCCAGCTCTTCAGTTACCATAGACCTCTTAAAAGGCGCGCTTTTTCCTGAATTAAGCGAAAAGGCGACCATGCTTCTTATGCGTATACTATGTTTGCTTTTTATTGCTTTATCACTTTTCATAGCACTTAAGCCGCCGGCAGTGATACTTACATTGATGGCCCTTTCCTGGGGAACAGTAGCGGGAGCTTTTCTGGGTCCTTATCTATTTGGGCTTTTCTGGCCTAAAACGACCCGCAGTGGTGCATGGGCTGGAATGATTACCGGCTTGCTGGTTTCCCTGGGAGGTTATTATATAATATCTTTTAGCCCTTCTTTTGTTAAACCGGAAATCATGGCATTATTCAGCAATTGGGGGATGCCCTTTTTCAGTTCGCTGGCCATGCTTGTTCCTCTGATGGTTATACCGGTGGTGAGCAGTATTACCGCTGAGTATTCATTGGACCATGTGCATAATATCTTTGAAGGGAAAGAGGCTCTGTTAAGAGAACAATAACTATTTAATTGAATTAGTGTTTTCATATCATTAGGCCGTAATTGCTACTGTCATCCTGAGGTAAAGCCGAAGGGCCATAAGAGTTTTTGCTAACGTTCAGAATCACATATTGGCTTTGTGAATTATGAAAATTATTTCAATTAACAATAGCCCAAAAAAGAACAATAAAATGGAGGAGAAGGATATGCAAATCTGGAATAGAGAGATGGAATGTATGCCCCGGGAAAAGATGGAGGCATTGCAGTTAAAGAGATTAAAAGAAACCCTGGTATATGTGTATGAGTATTCTCCGTTATACAGGAAGAAATTCGATAAAATTGGCTTTAAACCAGGAGATTTGAAACAGCTCAGCGATTTAAGAAAATTGCCCCTGACCACTAAAGACGATTTTCGGGACAATTATCCCTTTGGTATGTTTGCTGTACCCATGGATAAGGTGGTAAGATTACATGCTTCATCAGGCACTACTGGCAGGATGACAGTAATTGGCTGCACGAAAAATGATATGGAATTATGGACAGAGCTGCTGGCAAGAGTGATTAGCATGACCGGAGTTGGTTCCTCAGATGTGACTCAGATTGCCTTTGGTTATGGATTGTTTACCGGTGCTCACGGGCTGCAATATGGAATGGAGCGAGTCGGGGCAACAGTAATTCCTATTTCCAGTGGCAATTCGGAGAGGCAGTTGATGCTGATGAAGGATTTTGGCACAACTGTCCTGGTAAGTACTCCTACATATGCTTTACACCTGGGAGAGACAGCTATTAAAATGGGGATTGATCCCAAAAAAGACCTGAAGGTAAAGTATGGTTTATTTGGAGGGGAAGCATTCTCAGAGGAATACCGAAAAGAAATCGAAGAACGGTGGGGAATGCTGGCAACTGATAATTACGGTCTTAGTGAATGCGGAGGTCCGGGTTATTCTGGAGAATGCGCATTAATCTGCGGACAACATATTGCTGAAGATTGCTATATTACGGAAATCATAGATCCTGTTACACTGGAACCGGTAAAGCCCGGTGAAAAAGGGGAAGTGGTATTGACTACCCTGGGCCGGGAAGCAGTGCCGGTAATAAGATACCGAACCAAGGATATCAGCTCGATCAACTATGAACCCTGTGATTGCGGGAGAACCACTGCCAGGTTGAGCAAAATCAGCGGACGCAGTGACGATATGATGGTAATCAGGGGTGTAAACGTGTTTCCTTCACAGATTGAAAGTGTATTGGTTAACATAGAAGGACTGGCTCCGCATTACCAGATTATTCGCTATAACAAGGGCTTTCTTGAAGACCTGGAAATCAGAGTGGAAGTAAACGAGAATATTTTCACGGATAATTACTCCCAGTTGGAGGCTATCGAAGAAAAGCTCAAGCAACAATTGTATAAAACCCTGGCCTTAAATCCTAAAGTGAAACTGGTTGAGCCACATAGCCTGGAAAGGTCTCCTGGCAAGGCCAAAAGGGTTGTTGATATGAGAGAGTTTAAATAAGGGGGAAATAATTATGAGCGAATTTCTCGAAAATAAGGCGAGAAAAGAAATCTTTTCTTTGAAGCCGTATGTTCCTGGTAAACCTATTGATGAAGTAAAAAGAGAACTTGGGCTGGAAGACATTATCAAACTGGCATCCAATGAGAATCCTCTGGGGGCTTCGCCTAAAGCCATTCAAGCGATAGAGGACAGCTTGAACCAGCTGCATCTTTATCCTGACAGCAATTGTTTCCACCTTAAAAAAAGATTGAGCGATTTTTTGGGAATGCCGGAAAATTGTATTTTAATAGGAAATGGCTCTGATGAACTTCTGAAGCTCATAGCAGAGACCTTTCTCAATAAGGAAGATGAAGTAATCTATGGCGATCCATCATTTGTTGAATACGAGTTCACTGCCAAAATTATGGGAGCAAAATGTATTGCTGTTCCCTTGCTGGATTTTAAATATGATCTGGAAGCTGTTTTGGCAGCAGTAAATGAAAAAACCAAGATAGTATATATTTGTAATCCCAATAATCCAACGGGTACTATAGTGACTGCTGATGAATTAAAGGATTTTGTCTTGCGTTTGCCTGATGATGTGATAGTCATTTTTGATGAGGCTTACTATGAGTACAATGAAAATCCTCAATTCCTGAGTGGGCTGGAATATGTCAAGGAAGGCAGAAATGCCATTGTATTGCGTACTTTTTCCAAAATATATGGCCTGGCTGCTCTGCGGGTTGGTTATGGATTAAGCACTCCCGAGATTGTCGGCGCAATTGAAAGGGTAATGGAACCCTTTAACGTGAACAGTCTGGCACAGTCAGGAGCCATAGCAGCTCTGGATGATATAAAGCACATCAATAAGGGCTATCAAGTCAATTCTCAGGGCAAAAAGTATTTGTATGGGGAATTTGAGAAAATGGGCCTTAATTATGTAAAGACTGATGCCAATTTTATATTTGTGGATACCGGCAAGGATAGCCAGGAGGTTTTTCATAAACTCCTGAAAATGGGTGTCATTATCCGTACCGGTGATATTTTTGGGTTTCCCAGCTTTATTCGTGTTACTGTGGGGACTATGGAGGAAAACCAGAGATTCATAGAAAGCTTGAAAACTATTCTGGAGGCATAAAGATAAATCCATGGTTATTCTAAGTAAGCATTACGATGATTCAAATACGGCAGTTTTGCTGCGGGATGCCTTAGAAAATATCCTTGTGGAAAATAACAGGGAAGCGCTTTTTGTTTGTATAGGTTCAGACCGCCATATTCTGGATTGTTTTGGGCCGCTTGCCGGTTCCATGATAGCTGAAAAAATTCCAGCCTGCGTGGTGTTAGGGACACTAGACAAACCACTTCATGCCGGTAATTTAAAAAGAGAACTGCCATTAATCGAAAAGGACTTCCCCGGTAGAATCAAAATTGCTGTTGATGCTGCAACCGGTAAGGAAGAAGATATTGGCGTACTCAGGCTTAAAGAAGGCCCGCTCTTGCCTGGAAAGGCTCTGTCCAAGAGACTGCCTCCTGTTGGAGATTATTCCATAACCGGGATACTTGGAAAAAGGTTTGACAAAAGAAACAAAGATTACCTTAATGCAGGCAGTTTTAGAAACGTATATCACATGGCCAGTCTTGTCAGTGAGGCTGTATACGAAATATATAACAGGAGCCGGGACAACTAGCCTGGTATTGCCTGGCGTTTACACGACGAGAATTTTTGTGGTATTATCGTTCTGGAATTATATCTTTTTAGAGTTCTATAAAAATTTTTCTCAGCAGCGGATGCCGCAGAGGATTAAAAGCATTAAACCTCTCATCCTTAGCGGATGAGAGGTTTAATAATTATATATCATGACGGGGCTAAGGAGGAATACAATGAAGAGACTGATGATTGGCAATGAGGCAATAGCCAGGGGGGCTTTTGAAGCTGGGGCAACGGTGGCTGCTGCTTATCCGGGAACACCCAGTACAGAGATCGTTAGCAATTTTGCCGGCTTTGAAGGGGTATATGCTGAATGGGCACCCAATGAAAAGGTTGCCCTGGAAGTCGGAGTAGGGTCTTCTATCGGGGGGGCTCGTACCCTGGTGGCAATGAAACATGTAGGGGTTAATGTTGCTGCCGACCCGCTTTATACCTTTGCCTACACCGGCGTAAACGGTGGATTGGTTCTGATTTCTGCCGATGATCCGGGTATGCATTCTTCGCAGAATGAACAGGACAATCGTGGCTATGGACGTTTTGCTAAAATACCGGTTATAGAGCCGGCTGACAGCCAGGAAGCCAAGGACTTTACCAGAATGGCGTTTGATATCAGTGAAAGATTTGATACTCCGGTTATGCTGAGAATTACTACCAGATTAGCTCATTCCCAAACCCTGGTGGAAGAAGGAGAAGTTCAAAAACCGGAGTTAAAAGAATATAAAAAGAATCCGGCCAAGTATGTTATGCTGCCTGGCTTTGCCCGGGGAAGGCATGTAGAAGTAGAAAAACGTATGCTCAAACTCAAGGAATTTGCGGAAGAAACAGATTTGAACCGTATCGAATGGGGAGAAAAAAACCTGGGGATAATTACCAGTGGGGTTGTCTACCAGTATGTCAAAGAGGTACTGCCGGATGCTTCAATCCTTAAGCTGGGTCTTAGCAATCCCCTTCCTGAGAAATTAATAGAATCTTTCGCCAGTGAAGTCGATAGGCTGCTTGTTGTCGAAGAACTGGAGCCGGTAATTGAAGAGCAGATTAGAGCATTGGGAATTAAAGTGGAAGGAAAAGAGCTCTTGTCAATAGTCGGGGAATACAGCCCGGAAATGCTGGCTGCATGCCTGGCTGGAGAAACCGCCGGGCAGAGTTTCTCACTGGAGAGTCAGATCCCGGCCCGGCCTCCTTTGATGTGTCCCGGATGTCCTCATCGTGGTGTATTCCATACTGTGAAAAAAATGAAACTGGTGGTAACGGGTGATATTGGTTGTTATACTCTGGGAGCCTTGCCGCCTTTGCAGGGGATGGATTCCTGTATCTGCATGGGAGCCAGTATTGGAACTGCTCTGGGAATGGAAAAGGCTCGTGGGGAAGAGTTTGCCAAAAAAGTAGTAGCGGTTATAGGGGACTCGACCTTTGTTCATTCTGGCATAACGCCTCTTATTGATATAGTTTATAATCAGGGTAAATCGACCGTTATTATTCTGGATAATGATACTACTGCCATGACCGGGCACCAGGATCATCCGGCTACAGGTTTGACTATAAGGAAAGAACCCACCAGAAAACTGGATATTGAAGCACTGGTCAGAGCAATTGGTATAAAGAATGTAAGAGTTGTTGACCCACTTAATCTTAAAGAATTGGAAACTGCTCTTGCAGAAGAATTGGCAAGAAATGAAGCTTCGGTAATAATTGCCAAAAGGCCCTGTGTTCTCCTGGAAAGAGAAGCTGCTCAAAAAAGGTATTATGTTGATAATGAACTGTGTACCGGTTGTAAACTCTGTATAAAGATCGGTTGCACGGGAATCTACTATTTGGATGAAGATAAAAAAGCAGTTATCAATCCCAATACCTGTGTAAGCTGTGGCCTGTGTCCTCAGGTTTGTAAATTTGATGCCATCAAGGTAGTGGAGGGATAGTTATGGATAAAGGAATAAAAAACATTCTGATTGTTGGTGTTGGAGGACAGGGAACCCTCTTAACCAGTAGGATAATTGCTCAGGTGGCAGTACAAATGTCTTATGATGTAAAGGTTTCTGAGGTTCATGGTATGGCCCAGCGAGGAGGAAGTGTGGTTTCCCAGGTGCGCTATGGAGAAAAGGTTTATTCACCTATCATTAAAAAGGGTGACGCTGATGTAATTCTGGCTTTTGAGAAATTAGAGGCAGCTCGTATGCTCGATTATCTGAAGCCGGGTGGTATGGTGATTATTAACAATGACAGGGTAGATCCCCTGCCGGTGATGAGCGGTAAGGAAAAATATCCCGAAGATATTGCAGAACGAATAAAGGGTCTGGTCGAAAATACGGTAATAGTTGATGCCAGCAAAATCGCAGAATCCTGTGGGAATATCAAAGCAGCAAATGTAGTACTGCTGGGAGTATTAAGCAAAGCTATATCACTGCCTGAAGCAGAAGTGGAAAAGGCTATTCAGGAAATGGTTCCTCCCAGGGCTCTGGATGTAAATCTTGCCGCCTTTCGCGAAGGAAGAAAATTGTTTACCGTATAATTCACCTGGACATTGGTTTTAAATCAGCGGTGCTATTTGGGTGACTTAGAGAGTCCTATGTTTCCAGGGTCTGCTTTTGATAAAACTGCCGGGCATGGGCTTGTTATAGTATCTGTCTTTATGGTGTTTTTGCCCTGCTGATATCGTATAGTGTGGGAGAGGGAAAATGTGAATAAAGAGCTTTTCGTTTTGCTCTTGAAGGGAATTCCTATAGGGATATCCAATATATTACCCGGAATAAGCGGTGGTACCATAGCCCTGGTGCTTGGTGTTTATGAAGAGATTATTGATGCCCTGAAACTTATGCGCTTGCGGGTATTGCTCCCGGTAGCCTCTGGAGCTGTTTTAGGTATTTTGCTGACTGCAGGTTTAATAGGCGGCCTGATGGAACATTTCCCTGCCTTTATGTTTGCCCTGATATTTGGTTTGATACTCAGCTCGGCTGGCATTACTATCAAGGATGTTAATAAATTCAATTACCAGGCTGTAGTCTCTGGTATTTGTGGTTTCCTGCTGGCATTAGGGATATCTGCCAATACAGCGGCGGCTGGCAATTCTGCAATTCCTGCCGTGGGAAAAGTTGCGGCAGCAGGTATTCTGGGTTCAGTATCAATGCTTCTTCCAGGAATAAGCGGAGCAACCATGCTGGTTATGATTGGTATGTATCAGACCATGCTGCAAGCCTTAACAGATTTTAATCTGAAGATTATTGGGGTTTTTTCCATATCTGCCCTAATAGGTGTAATAGGGCTCGCCTGGATTCTCTCATATTTGCTGCGCAGACATCGCTCTGTGCTGATGGCAGGTCTCAGTGGCTTGATTATTGGTTCAGCATTCGCAGTTGTGCCTGACAGATTCGGCATAGCAGAGGCTCTGGGTATAATTATGGGGATAGTAATTGTATTGCTGTTGACCAGGGTTGGCAAAATAAAATCCTATAAGTAATTCTGAGCAATGCAGAATTATAATTTGCTGCCTTGAATTCTTTCATTTTTCCTGTTATTATTCAACAAACAAGCTAACTTGGTATAAAAAAAGCAAGAAAATAGGGAGGCTTATTTATGAACAGTGAAAGGATTCTTGTGGAAGTACTGCAGGGAAGTCAGGCATCTGGATGTAGCGGTTGAGCATCGGCTGCCAGTTGTGGATCAACTGCAGTAGATTTTGAAAAAATTGTTGAGCAGATGGAAAAGGAAATGCAAGCCAGCTATGGAGATAAAGTCGAAGTAAACTTTGTTGATGTTGAAAAAGTTGGCCTGGATAAGTACCCGATAATGAATCAGGTTCTGCAGATGGGTTATCCATATCCAATTACCCTTATAAATGGTGAACCCAAATATGCAGGAGGAATCAAAATTAATGAAATAAAGAAAATAGTAGATGAATTGTTTGAAAAATCTAATTAGATAGGGCTGAGGCCTTGAGGGGCATATTATAAAAGAGAAGCGATGATAGCGTTTTTTGATTAACAGGAGGGGGGAATACCTCTCTTCTGTTTTTTCTTCTCTTATGCAGTGAATAGAGACTGGAAAAGGGTTATAATATATAAATTGGAGGAGGCCCGATAATATGAAAGAAGAATTTGCCGGGGCTAATAAATATCGAATATTGACCTATGGCTGTCAGATGAATGTCAGGGATTCGGAAATCATATCCGGACTGCTCGAAGGTATGGGATATAAGGAGTCTCTATCCTCTGCAGATGCTGATCTGATTGTATTCAATACCTGCAGTGTCAGGCATTCGGCAGAAAACAAGGTATATGGAAAACTGGGAGAAATAATGGGATTAAAGAGGAAAAACCCCGGTCTTGTTATTGCTTTTGGCGGATGTATGGCACAGTTGCCCGAGGTCAGGCAGAGATTGAAGAAGCTGGGAGTGGATATAGTTTTTGGCACCCATAATATTCATCAGCTTCCTGAACTGATTAAAGAATTTTATAATAGCCAAAAGGCTGTTTTTAATGTTTGGGAAAGTGAAGGGCCGATAGTTGAATCCCTGCCTTCGGTGAGAAAATCAGGGGTCAGTGCTTTTATAAATATAATGTACGGCTGCAACAATTTTTGTGCCTACTGTATTGTACCTTATACCAGAGGCCGGGAAAGAAGCCGGTGTCCGGAAGAGATTATTGGAGAATTGCGCGAACTGAGGAGAGATGGATTTAAGGAGGTTACTCTCCTGGGGCAAAACGTGAATTCCTATGGCATAGGCTTGGAGAACAGAGTAGATTTTGCAGATTTATTACAGATGGCCTGTGAAGTAGATGGAATAGAGCGTATTCGTTTTACCACCTCTCACCCCAAGGATGTATCAGACAAGTTGATCACTACTATGGCTCAAAACCGCAAAATTTGTGAACATATTCATGTTGCCTTACAGGCAGGCAGTAATCAGGTATTGAAAAGGATGAATCGTCATTATACCAGGGAACATTACCTGGATTTGACCCGCAAGATGCGCGAACGCATACCGGGTCTGGCGATTACTACTGATATTATTGTGGGTTTTCCCGGTGAGACGGAAGATGATTTTAAAGAGACCCTGGATATAGTGGAAAAGGTCAGGTTTGATTCCGCCTTTACGTTTATGTATTCCAGCAGGAGCGGTACCAGAGCCGCCGAATTTAAGGATCATCTGTCCATAGAAGATAAAAAAGAGCGCTTAAGTATTTTGAATTCCATACAATACAGAATTGCCACTGAAATCAATCAATCACTGGAAGGCAGTATTCAGGAAGTTCTGGTTGAGGGCCCCAGCAAAACCAACGAAGAAAAAATGACCTCCAGGACACGTACAAACAGGATAGTCATTTTTTCTGGTTCAAAAGACTTAATAGGACAGATAATAAATGTTAGAATAACAGAAGCCAAAACTTTTTCGCTTTTTGGCGAAATTATCCAGATTTAAGGATGGAAATAAGATTAGGAGGAAAGAAATTTGAATTCAGAAGAAATTATCAAAATGGCATTTGAACTGGGTAATGCAGTGGCCCAGTCAGATGAGATCGAAGAGGTAAAAGCTCTTCAAGACAAGGTTACGGAAGATAAGGTTGCTTATGATCTTATCATGAATTATCAGGAAGCCAAGACGAAAATGGACAACAAATTAAAGGATGGTCTCCTTATTCCCAAGCCGGAAGAAGATCACCTGAGTATCCTGGAACAACAGTTGAATAATAATGCTATGATAAAAGAATTAATGATAGCTCAGGAAAAATTCAACAATCTTATGCAGGCTGTATATTTTGCCATGAACCAGGCCATGTCAGGCGGTTGTTCGGCAGGATGTGATTCTTGCGGCGGCGGTTGCGGAATGTAGTTCAGGAGAGAAACAGAATAGAATCAAAGAAGGACTTGGTTTTGCTGAGTCTTTCTTTTTCAATGTTAGTTGCATAAAGTCATAATATACATTGGAATTGATAATTGCTAGTATTCAATAGAGGGTTTTACATAATTCAAAAATCCAACATGCCATTCTGAGTTAGCGAAGTAACCTTAATCGTGAAGTAGTGCCCGGAGGATACATCTTAAGATCCTTCGGCTTTGCCTCAGGATGACAGTACCAAAGTACCTGCCTAATGATACGAAAAAGCTAATTATGCAAAGTCTTCAATAATATGCAATCAAATAAAGGCTTTGGCGCTGGAATCAAAATGTATTAAATATAAGGCTGGGAGGTTCATAAGAACGTGGCTGTATTAACTCCTATGATTGAACAGTATTGGGAAATAAAAAACCAGCATCAGGATGCTATACTATTTTTTCGCCTGGGTGATTTTTATGAGATGTTTTATGAAGATGCAAAACTGGCAGCCCGGGAATTGGAAATAGTGCTTACAGCCAGAGGCAGTGGGGAAAACAAGATTCCTATGTGCGGAGTCCCATATCATTCGGCCAATAATTACATAGCCAGGCTAATTAATCGCGGTCATAAGATAGCAATATGCGAACAGCTGGAAAATCCCGGGGAAAGTAAAGGAATAGTAAAACGAGAAGTGGTGAAAATTATTTCTCCGGGAACGGTTATGGATGACAGCATGCTGGAAGAGAATAAAAATAATTACCTGGCAGCAATAATAGAAGAAAAAGGCGTTATCGGTTTTGCCTATCTAGATATTTCTACTGCAGAGTTTCGGGTTACGGAATTTTCAGGTTTGGATGCCTTTGCCAGGATGGAATCCGAATTGCTTCGTCTTTCCCCTGCTGAGTGTTTGATAGCAGATAGTGCCGGCAGCCTTTTGTCAGTACTGGAAGAAAACTGGCGCATGACTTTAAATACCCTGGTAAACAGAATAGAAGAAGAAATGGATATGGAGAGAGCAAGAACTATTTTGCTAAGGCATTTTGCCGTAGCTTCGCTGGAAGGCTTCGGTCTGAAGGATTTTTCATCCGGTATAAAATCTGCTGCCAGCATTATTGAGTTTCTGAAAAATACCCAGAAACAGAAACTGGAATATATACAGAATATTCGTCCATACAGGCAGGAAAGCTTTCTGGAGATAGATTATTACAGTTATAGAAACCTGGAATTGTCTACAAGCATTCGCGAAGGCAAGAGAGATGGATCTTTGCTGTCTATACTGGACAGCTGCTGTACTTCCATGGGAAAAAGAGGCCTTAAAAAATGGCTGGAACAACCCTTGAGAGATATTGAAGAAATTCACCGCCGGCTGGATAGTGTGGAAGAGATAAAAAATGATATTGCTCTGAGAAATGAACTGCAGAAGGTACTGGATAGTATTTATGACCTGGAAAGAATAGCAGGGAAAATTGGCAGCGGCCTGGCCAATCCCCGTGATCTTCTGGCATTGAAGCTCTCCCTGACTGCTGTTGCTGATCTGCAGGCAGTCCTGGGAAAATGTCAAAGCTTCATACTAAGGACAATGGCGAAAATAGACACAGTTGAGGAAGTCAGGGAACTAATCGAAAATGCCATAAATGACGAAGCACCGCTGACTATAAAAGAAGGAAACATTTTTAAAGCAGCTTATAATAAAGAGATCGATGAACTCAGGGAAATGTCCCGGCAGGGTTCCAGCTGGCTCATTAATTTTGAACAACAGGAAAAAGAGCGTACCGGTATTAAGTATTTAAAAATTGGCTTTAATAAGGTATTTGGCTACTATATAGAAATAAGCAAATCGAATCTGCATATGGCTCCTGCTGATTATGTCAGAAAACAGACCCTGGTTAATACTGAACGCTTTATATGTGATGAATTAAAGAAATATGAAGAAAAAATTCTGGGGGCCAGGGAAAGACTGTTTTCTCTGGAATATGAAGAATTTCTCGATATTCGTGATAGCATAAATCAATATATCGCCCGGATACAAAAGACTGCTCAGGATATAGCATATCTGGATGTTTTGTACTCCCTGGCCGAAACTGCTTATGCCAACGACTATGTTCGCCCCCGGCTTGACCATAGCGGCAGAATTGAAATCAAGGGTGGACGGCATCCGGTTGTGGAAAAGGCACTTTTGGCTTCTTCGCGATTTGTCCCCAATGACTTGAAAATGGATAAAGCTAAATATCGCTTTGCCATTATCACCGGTCCTAATATGGGAGGGAAAAGCACCTTTATGCGGCAGACGGCCCTTATAGTGATTATGGCCCAAATGGGCAGCTTTATCCCTGCTGATAGTGCACGAATAGGACTGGTGGACAAGATTTTTACCCGAGTCGGCGCGGCAGATGATCTGGCCGCGGGACAGAGTACCTTCATGGTGGAAATGCTGGAAGTAGCTAATATTTTAAACAATGCCAGTGAAGACAGTCTGATAATCCTAGATGAAATTGGCAGGGGAACCAGTACCTATGATGGTCTCAGTATTGCCCGGTCAGTAAGCGAATATATACTGAAAAGAACCAGGGCCAAAACCCTGTTTGCTACTCATTATCACGAACTTACAGCATTGACTGAAAAGAATGAGGGAATTCAGAACCTCTCTGTTTCCGTGAAGGAAAGCGGGGATACTGTCATATTTCTCAAAAAAGTACTGCAGGGAAAAGCGGACAAGAGTTATGGGATACATGTGGCCCGCCTGGCTGGCCTTCCTGCAGAGGTTATTCAAAGGGCTGAAGAAATACTTGAGGAACTGGAAAAGAAACCGGAGAAAAAAGAAAGCGTTTTTCAGGGCAGACTGTTTGAAGCTGAAGAGCCGGTAATATCTGAATTGCAGAAACTCGATCTGGATAGGGTGAGTCCCCGGGATGCTCTGATGCTCTTGTATCAATGGAAAGAAATAGTTAATAATAGATAATAAGGGTGTTTTCATGAAGGATAAGGATTTACGTTTTTAAAAACTACGGGGGGTGAGTGCTAATTGTTGATTGGAATTGATGTTGGCGGTACTTATACTGATGGTGTATTGTTCCACGGTAATTCAATAATTGCTGCTGAAAAAAGGCCGACTGATGAAAACGATTTAAAGAACACATTGCTGCAGGTTCTTGACGAATTACTGAAGGCGGCAGGAAAGGCAGAAATCAAGAGAATTGTGCTCAGTACTACCCTGGTAACCAATATTCTGGCTACCGGCAAGGGAGAGAGGACTGCTTTGATTTTATTGCCTGGAAGAAGCCTGCCTTATTCCGAGTATAAGATTTGCCCGGAGACCTATTTTCTCAAAGGAAGTATTGATTTCAGGGGGAAGGAAACCGAGTCCCTGGATAAAGCCCAGCTTGCTCAGATAATTAACGACATTCAGCTGTCCGGGGTTAAAAAACTGGCTATAGCCTCCAAGTTTTGCAATAGGAATGCTGAACATGAAATAGCTGTAAAAAAAGCTGTTCAGGAAAAATGCCCTGAGATATCTGTTTCTATAAGTTCTGAAATCTCCAGTAAATTGAACTTTCCCCGTCGGGCAGTGAGCACCTATTTTACTGCCATGACTATTGATAAGTGGAATGAATTTGCTGATGAAATCGAAGAAGCCATAAAAGCAAGAGGCTTGCAAACGGAAATACATATACTGAAAGCAGATGGGGGAACCATGCCTTTGCAGATTTCCCGAAAGAGGCCATGTGAAACCGTATTTTCCGGACCGGCAGCCAGTACTATGGGAGGACTGGCATTGGATCAGAATGAAAAGAATTCTGTGGTAGTGGACATTGGAGGAACGACTTCTGATATTTCCCTTATTATATCAGGCCAGCCCCTTTATGCTTCCAGGGGTGCCAGAATAGAAGACAAGTTTACCCATGTTAATGCCTTTGCTCTCCGATCTATTGCCCTGGGAGGCGACAGCCTTATCTGGCATGATGAAGACATAATACAGATAGGCCCTCAGAGGCAGGGTGTAGCTGCCTGTTTTGGCGGGGAGCATGCTACAGTAACCGATGTATTTAATTATCATCTGAACCTGGGGATTGGCAATTCAGAAATGTCAACCGCCTCAATAGAAAAACTTGCCGGGAAAGCAGGCATGGATTCGGCTGACCTGACAGCGAATATAGTAGATATGGCAGTCGAGCGTTTGACCCGGACTATAAGGGATATGTTCAGGGAATGGGAGAATGAACCAGCCTATAAGGTATGGGAAGTAATAAACAAACGGAAATTCCATCTGGACCGGATAATAGGAATCGGAGCTGCTGCGAAGTCTATTATTCCTATGGTTGCCGAGCGTATGCAGGTAGACTGCCTTATTCATGAGTATTCACCTGTAGCCAATGCTCTTGGTGCCAGTGTAGTCAGGCCAACCCTGGCAGTTGACCTGCATATTGATACTCAGAACAATTACTATACTGTTGATCCCGGCGGCTTAAAGGAAGAACTGCGCAAAGCCGGTGACTGGCAGCTGGAGGATGCCCGGCAGCTGGCCCGCACCCACCTGGATAAGGTGTGCAGGGAAAGAGGCATGGAAGAATACGCTGCGGAATCGAGTTTTTATATGGAAGAACAGTTCAATGTTATCCGGGGCTGGAGCAGGTCAGGAAAAATATTTGATCTCGGGCTCCAGGTTTCCCCAGGATTTATCAAGGAATACAAGGGGGTGGAAATATGAAACCCACAGGGATTCTATTCTTTCCGGCATTTGACTGGGCCATATCACCCACTCATCCTGAGCGTGAGGAACGTTTGCTGTATACCAGGGATCAGATATTTGAAGAAGGGATAATGGATTTTCCGCAAATCAGGGAATACCAGCCGGGACTTGCCACTGCCAAAGATATAGCCCGGGTTCATTTCTGTGTTCCCGACATCGATACTCATATAACCGAAGCTCATCTGGTATCGGCAGGATCAGCCCTCTTAATGGCCGACGCGGTCATGCAGGGTGAAGTCAGAAATGGTTTTGCCATTATTCGTCCCCCAGGTCATCATGCCATGACAGTCACCCATGGTAATCGTGGTTTTTGCAATATCAATAATGAGGCCATAATGATTGAATACCTGAGAAAAAAATATGGAGTCAAGCGCATTGCTATTATAGATACAGATGTTCATCATGGAGACGGCACTCAGGAAATTTACTATAATGATCCCGATGTTTTGTTTGTTTCCTTCCATCAGGATGGCAGGACCCTCTATCCCGGTTCAGGCTTTATGGATGAACTCGGAGGACCGCTGGCCTATGGAACGACCATTAATATCCCACTGGCTCCCAAAACTACTGATACCGGTATTAACTATGCTATTGACAACCTGATTCTACCCATGCTGGAAGAATTCAAACCCGAACTGATAATCAATTCAGCCGGGCAGGATAATCATTACAGCGATCCGCTGGCCAATATGGCCTTTTCCGCAAAAGGCTACGCTGATCTGAACAAAAAGCTCAAGCCGGATATCGCTGTACTGGAGGGGGGCTATTCGGTAGAGACCGCTTTGCCTTACATCAATATGGCTTTAATAATGGCTATGGCCAATATAGACTATTCCAACCTGCGGGAACCGGATTATGTTCCCAGCCGCTTTAAAGAATCAAAGAGGAATCTTGATTATATAAAAGATATGGTAGAAAAACAGTTAAATGTCTTCCGCAAACGCGAAGAAATAATAGCTGAAAACCGTCAAAAAGCCGGGGATTTCCACAGCTACCACAGGAGCATATTCTATGATACTGAATACCTGCATGAGGATCAGAGGAATGAACTGCGCATGTGTCCGCAGTGCAGTGGGTTCAGGGTCATTAACTCCAGCTGCCAGCACCATAATGGCAGGCTTTACAAGGTGTCCTGCATTTCCGTGCCGGCAAATGCCTGCAGTCAATGCCAGGAACAGGCCAGGAGGGTTTACCGGGATATGAGCTCTTATAATCATTATGATTTTGTTTATTTGCAGGACAGGTTGGGGGATGAATACCGTAGTTTTGACCTGCAAAAAGACTTGGAAAAGGTTCTCTGATATGACAATTAAACTCCTGAATGATGAACTGATTAACAAGATTGCTGCAGGGGAAGTGATTGAAAGACCGGCATCAATCGTAAAAGAACTGCTGGAAAACTCTATTGATGCCGGTTCCGGCAAAATAAGCGTAAGGATAAATAATGCCGGCATGGATAGAATAGAAGTTGAAGACGATGGGGAAGGGATAAGCCCTGCCCAACTCCCGCTGGCTTTTTTGCGCCATGCCACCAGTAAAATCAGCAAACATGATGATCTTTTCAATATCCATACCCTGGGTTTCAGGGGTGAAGCCCTGCCGAGCATCGCCTCGGTATCCAGGATAGAGATATACAGCAAGAGAGAAGATGATGAAGGTGTTTATGCCAGCCTGGAAAGGGGAGAAGTCCTGGACATCAAACCCTTTCCCTGCCCGCAGGGAAGCAAAATAATCGTCAAAGATCTGTTCTACAATACACCGGCACGCAAAAATTTTCTGAAAACCCCGGTGACTGAAGGCAAGCATGTGTACGAATTGATATGCAGATATGCCCTGGCCAGAGCGGATATTTCCTTCAGCTTTGACAATGATAAAAAAACCTTTTTCAAGACACCGGGAAATGGCAAACTAATGGATACAGTAATAGCCATATACGGCCGGGATATGGCTGCCAGGCTTCAGGAGATAGAATATCAGGGGGAGACTTATTCCCTGAAAGGTTTAATTTCCAATCCGGAAACAAGCCGGATGAACCGCAAAATGCAGCATTTCTTTGTAAACCGGCGGCCGGTCAGGAGTCCTATGCTCTATAAGGCTGTTGATACAGCATACAGGGGATTGCTGATATCCAGGGAGCACCCGATGGTGATACTGAATATCTCCATGCCTGCTGCCAATGTTGATGTCAATGTTCATCCGCAAAAAACCGAAGTTCGCTTTCAGGATGAAAAATCGGTATTTACTTTACTGAATCAAGTAATCAGAGACAGCCTGGATGGAAGTGATCATAGAATAAGTGGAGATTTCATCTCCAGCAAATCCAGGGCTTACCTTACCAATCAGCCCAATAATACGGTTCAGCAGCGGGTTCATGAACAGCCTTTAAGGGGATTTGCTTCTTTTGCCGCAGTCCATGAGACAGTTGAAGAAGCCAGCGCCCTTATAGAAGCTGAGATCAGCGAAGCTGATTCCAGGGAAGTGGACAAGGATATTCGGATAGTTGGGCAATGCCTGAACTCATATATACTCTATGAAGAGAATGATGCTCTTTGTATTGCAGACCAGCATGCAGCCCATGAAAGAATAATGTATGCCCGTTTGCAGGAAATCTATAAGTCTGGAGCAGAAGCTTCACAGATACTTGCTTTTCCGCTGCCGGTGGAGCTATCTTCAGGGGAAATCGAACTCCTGGAAAATAATGCTGAATTCCTGCAGACACTTGGGTTTCAGTTTGAAGTAATTGGCCATACTTCCATTGCCCTCAGAGCAGTTCCTGCCCCCATATCCGGACAGGAAACAGAAACATTGCTCGATATAATACAGTTATTGGAGGAAAAAAAGAAAATCAACCTGAAACACGAAGCACTGGCAATGATGTCCTGCAAAAAAGCAGTAAAGGCGGGGACTCCTTTAAGGCTTACAGAAATGGAAGCCATTATAAAAGAACTCTATTCAGTCGCAAATTACAGGCACTGTCCGCATGGCAGGCCAACTATAATGATTTTGGAACACGGGGAACTGGACAGAATGTTCAAGAGATAAGCCTACTATAGTTTTAGAGGGAGTCATGAATATGCACATTATTGCCACGACACCGCAGTCAGTTGCCGATATTGACCAGGATTTTGCTCAATTCCTTAAGGACAGCGGGTTTCCTTTCGCAGCCAGGAAGAAGAAAAGCCTTGAATGTCTGCTCAGGGAAAACAATGCTCAGGGAGTAGTGGTGTGGCTTTCCGAAGGCCCTGTATTATACTGCGGACCGGAGAAATTTTTTTTTCACCCCAGCATGGCCAAAAACCGTCTGGCATCTTTCAGGAAATTCTCTGTTCCAGATCCCATGGTAAAAGCATGTGCCCTTCAAGACAATGATAGCTTTCTCGATTGTACACTGGGCTTGGGAGCAGATGCTATTGTGGCCTCGTATTTTTGTCCTTCAGGAGAAGTAAGAGGGCTGGAGTCTTCACCAGCTATAGCAGGTATCGTGAAATGGGGGATGAAACTCTATAATTCTCAGATCCGCTGGCTGAACGAAGCAATCAAAAGAATCGAGGTAATTAACTGCGATCATGGACAATATCTAAGAGAGCAAAAAGATAATTCCTATGATATTGTTTATTTCGATCCCATGTTTAGAAAACCACTTATGAAAAGCCAGGCCATTGGACCATTAAGACTTCTGGCGAATCCTCTTCCCCTGGAGAAAAAAGTCATAGAAGAAGCCTGCAGGGTAGCCCGGAAACGTGTGGTAGTGAAGGAAATGCCATCCGGCTCAGAGTTCAGCAGACTGGGTATAGAAAAGGTGATAGGGAGCCGGCACAATAAAATTGCTTTCGGTATAATTGACATTTGCTAAACAATTGATGGGTGAGCAGGGATTGTTGGGTGTGCGGAGTCATAGCGGAATAAAGTATTATTTGTAAACTTTTGTTGAGGAACAGGGGATGACAGGCATTGTATAAATTGGCTGCTATTGTTGGTCCAACAGCAGTGGGAAAAACCAGTATTGCCATAAAAGTAGCCCGGGAATTAAATGGTGAAATAATATCCTGTGATTCCATGCAGATATACAAAGGTATGGACATCGGTACAGCCAAAGCCAGTGAAGAAGAACAGGCTAAGGTGGGGCACCATTTGATTGACATAGTTGAAGCAGATGGACAGTTCAGTGTTGCAGATTACCAAAAACTGGCAGTAAAATTAATAGAGAAATTGAATGGCGAAAATAAGCTTCCTATTCTTGTTGGCGGAACCGGGCTTTATTATCAATCAGTGGTTGACAGCTATGTCTTTTTTCCCATGCAGTCCAGGGATAGAGTCCGCGAAAAGTGGAATGCAATTATTAAGGAGAAAGGCCTGGAAGCTGTTTATCACTATCTGCAATCTATTGATCCTGAATATGCTGAAAAAATAAGTTCCAATGATCAGAAAAGGATAGTGCGTGCCCTGGAGGTATATGAATTGACCGGTAAAACATTTTCCAGCCATCAAATGAAAAAGGAAAACGCATATGATCTCGCGGTAGTGGGATTATATTTGGAAAGGCAGGATTTATACAGCAGAATTGAGCAAAGGGTAGACAAGATGTTGCAGGACGGGCTCATTGAAGAAGTAGAATACTTGAGAGAACAGGGCTATGATCTTTCCAATAATTCCATGCAGGCCCTGGGTTACAAGCAGGTTTACTATTATTTGCAGGGATTTATCAATAAGGAGGAAATGATAGAGGAAATCAAGAAAGAAACCCGGCGCTATGCCAAAAGACAGTATACCTGGTTTAAAAAAGACAGACGTATTTTATGGCTTAACATAAAGGCGTTTGCCGATGATAAACTTCTGGCAAAAAAAATTGTTTCTTATTGGAAGGGAGTGCTATACAGGGCGTAGAATTAATAGTATGATATATACATTATAATTATAGGGGGCTAGACACATGGGTAAAAATCAGATAAACCTGCAGGACGCATTTCTGAATCACGTTAGAAAGGAAAAAACACCGGTTACCATTTTCCTGGTAAATGGATTTCAAATAAAGGGCCTAGTAAAGGGATTTGACAATTTTACGGTTATAGTGGAACAGGATCAAAAGCAGCAGTTGGTATATAAACATGCTATTTCAACAGTAGCACCTTTAAAACCTATCGGTATGCTTAACCTGGAAATAAAACCTGAAGATAATTAGACAGAAAAACCAGGATATAAAGAGGGGGCAGGTGAATAAAAACCTGCCCCCTCAGAGCGTCAAAAAGGTATCGCAGAGTTCCTTGCCATCAGCGCTGCATCAGGACGTTGTTCGGCGTCATTACTCAAAGCTCAATCAGCTAATCAGCGTATCTTTCGTACGTCTCAACAGCGGCGTTCAAGTAATTCCTTGACCTTCACCTTTTTTGCTCGCTCTGCCAGCTTGTGTCTTATTGAAGAGGAAGAGTATTAATATGTTCAAGATCCGATAGACTATGAGCCTGAATCATCCTGGGGGAAAGGCTATAAAGCATATCATCTATATACAATACCCTTTCTACATTCAGCTCACTATTATACCAGTGGCTGCCTGCTTTCAGATAATCCTCTGCTTCCAGGTGACTTATCCGTCCCCGGAGTTTAAAACCTTCATCCAGATCAATGTGATATACATATGCTCCCTGGAAAGTAAAAGAGCCGCGCTGAAGTTTTCTGTTTGAATCATTATCGTTTTCTGCTCTTTCCATTAAAGTAAGCGGAAAAGCCAGGAGATTTCTGTCCCGGGAAAACAATAATGCCTTATGGTTTCTTAAGAGTTCGGAGTCGGTTCCCCGGTCACCGATAATCTCTTTGCACATTTCAATTGGCTTACTGACATCACTGACATCGAAAATGGCAATTTTCAAACCTTGATAATATGCCTGCGAATCGTCATTGCTCCCGTTTTTCAGTTCTATAGTGTCTTTGCCAAAACCAATAATATGGTTTTCATCATAAGGGTGCAGATAATCGCTGTAACCTGGAATTTTTAATTTGCCCAGAATTACAGGATTTTCAGGATTTTTCATATCGATAACAAAGAAAGGATCAACATCTCTGAAAGTAACCAGATAAGCACGATCTCCCATGAACCTGCTGGAATATATCCGTTCTCCGGGAGCTATATCCTCCAGTTTCCCCTTTATATCGAGTTTGCCATCCAGGACATAGATATTGTTTTTCGAGGTGTATTCATCACTGCGCCACATATCACCGGTAGTAGTTGCAATGCGGAAATAGCCTTCGTTTTCATCCATGGAAAACTGGTTCAGGATTCTCCCCGGAACTTCACCTTTGGCTGCGTAATTGATTTCACCATCTTGCAGGCCGAATCTATAAATCCGTGTTTGTTCTCCAGATGGCGAATCTGGAAAATTGCTGTCCCGGATCAAGGCTTGATTCTCTTCATAGCGACTGACCGCGATATAGAGGTTATTGACAGAGGCATAAATATTTTCGCCATTGCCCAGAT
>JAHDSE010000080.1 GCA_018432955.1 Syntrophomonadaceae bacterium | reverse complement strand
AAGAAATTTGGAACAGGAAACTGCCAGGGCAGCAATAGCACCATATTATGCGAGTTTATTCGATAAGTACCGCATTTACAAGGATCTGGTAGAATATCTGGAAGATATGCAACAGGATATGCTGGATCACATTGATGTTTTCGTAGGACGGGAAGATGATTCTGCTGCAGGTTTTTTTCGCTATATGAATAAGAGGGCTTCTCTCAGACGTTATGAGGTGAATCTCATAGTTGATAATTCCCAGCTGGAACATGCTCCGGTAGTTTTTGAGACAAACCCTACTTTTGCCAATCTCTTTGGACAAATAGAATATGAAGGCGAATTTGGGATTCTGGCTACCGATTTTTCCAAAATCAAGGCCGGAGCCATACATAAAGCCAATGGCGGGTTCCTGGTACTGCAATTCTTTGATATCGTAAAGAATTTTTACATCTGGGATACTCTTAAAAGGATCCTTAAGAACCAGGAAATTGTGGTAGAGAACGCCAGTCGTATGCTGGGGATTAGCAATACTGAGACTCTGGAACCGGAAGCAATCCCTGTTAATATAAAGGTAATTCTTATAGGAGAACCAATTTATTACTATCTTTTGTACTCATATGATGAGGAATTCCGAAAGTTGTTTAAAATCAGAGCAGATTTTGATTCTGAAATGGACAGAAGCCGAAAGCATGTAAATGAATATGCGCAATTTATAAGCTGTGTTTGTCAAAACGAGGATATCAGGCATTTGAATCCTTCAGCTGTTGCAATGATCGTGGATTACAGCAGCAGAATGGCTGGAGATAAGAATAAGTTGAGTACCCTGTTCAATAAGCTGGTGGAAGTAATTTATGAGGCTAATTGCTGGGCTGAACGACAGCGTTCCCGCATTATAAGTGCCGAGCATATCAAACAAGCCCTGAAGGAAAAGAAATACCGTTCCTCTTTGCTGGAAGGAAAAATTCAGGAGCACATAAAAAAAGATTCTATTATAATAAATGTCAGTGGAGAAAAAATTGGGGAGTTAAACGCTTTGGCTGTTTATGAAACAGGAGATTATTCTTTTGGAAAACCAGTCAGAGTAACTGCCAAAACCTTTATGGGAGAAAAAGGATTGGTAAATATTGAGCGGGAAATTCGTTTGAGCGGGACTATTCATAGTAAAGGTGTTTTAACTCTGAACGGGTATTTGGGGGCACAGTATGCTCAGGATAAGCCCCTGTCCTTATCTGCCAGTCTCACCTTTGAACAGAGCTACCAGGGAATTGAAGGAGATAGTGCTTCCAGTGCTGAATTATTTGCCTTGTTGTCCAGTCTGGCAGAGGTGCCTGTAAAGCAGGGCATTGCGGTAACCGGTTCAGTTAATCAGAATGGCGAGATACAGCCAGTAGGAGGAATAAACCAAAAAATTGAGGGGTTTTTCAAAGTCTGTAAAGATAAGGGCTTTGATGGAAAGCAGGGGGTAATAATTCCTGTGCAGAATGTTTCTCAGCTCATGCTTGATGAAGAAGTTATTGAAGCAGTAAAAAGCAAAAAGTTTAATGTATGGGCTATCGCACATATTGATGAAGGTCTGCAAATCCTTTGCGGTTTGCCTGCTGGCAAGAAAAATGACAATGGTGGATTTGAAAGCGGTTCAGTACACTATTTCGCGGATAAAAAACTGAGGGATTGGAGCAAGATGAGAAAATATCCAGGGGGAAGCAGGGTAGGTCAATCAGAAACGAAAGTAAAGAGCAAAAGGAGGAGGGGGTGTTGAAAAGGAAAAAAGCGGTCTTTGTCTGTTGTATTATAACTGCTCTATTATTGGTCAGCGGATGCAATTTTGACATTCAAAAAATTGTGCAGTCATCTTCGGAAAAGGAGAACACTCCTTTAATTAAAGTGAAAATTGTTTTTACCGATGCAGAGACACTGGAGACGTATGTAAAGAGCCTGGGAATTAACGAGTCGGGCAAGGTTTATGTGGGTGGTTCATCACTTAATTATTTCTATGATTCGAAGGGGAATGTAGTCGGTTCATACAACTACCAGAGAGTATTGTATATAAAGGTCTTGCCAGAACAAGATAAGCCTGATTAAGTTTGGAAAAAAGCTTAAAAAAACAAGGGAATCGGTTTATTTTGTTGAACTATATCGAAAAGGAAAATAATTCTTAAAATATATGGAAGGGGGCTACAGACCCTATGATGAGTTTTGTTGAGAGAATGTTTCGGAAAATAAATGTTAAACTGCGTTTGATCGTTATTTTCAGTTTGGTCTTGATGGTTACTACCGGGAGTATGGGACTTTATGCCACATCGGCAATGTCGGACAAAATTCTCTATACTGCCCAGGAAAAGCTGAAATCCGATCTGGCCCTTGGTGAAGAGCTTCTGGATAAGAATTACCCCGGAGAATGGGAAATAGTAAATGGCTTATTGTACAAAGGCGATGTCCTGATGGAAGAGAATTATGAGGTAATAGATGAAATAGGAGAATTGACCGGGGATACAGTGACTATATTTAAAGGTGATACCAGGGTTTCCACCAATGTAACACAGGACGGAGAACGCTGTGTAGGAACCACAGTCTCTGATATTGTAGCCGAAGCAGTACTTAAGAATAATGAAACATACATAGGCAGAGCCGAAGTTGTGGGAACAATGAACGAGACCGCATATAAACCCATTAAAGACAGCAGCGGAAAGACCATAGGTATCTGGTATGTGGGTGTGCCCGCTACTCCTTATGATGCTCTCGTTGATCATTTTCGCAGCAGCATGATAATATTCAGTATTATAGCAATTATCATAGGTATTCTCTTTTCCTTCTTGATATCTTACAGTGTTCATATGCCGCTTACCAGAATTGAGGAAGCGGTTAAAAAGATAGGACAGGGGGATTTGTCAGTCATAATCCCTGTCTTTGCAAAAGACGAGCCGGCTCGTCTGGCCTTAGTGGTTAACGCAATGGTGGAAAGGATGGCGGAACTTGTAGGTACGACCAGACATCTGGCTGATGAAGTAGGTCAATCCAGTTCCCAGCTTTTAAAACAGGCGGAAAACAGTTCTCGGGTTATGGAGAATATGACTATGAAGTCTACTGAAATGAGTCAGAGTGCCGCCGAACAGGCTGAATTAACAGGAAGATCCAAAATGGTTATCGATGAAATGTCAGTAGCTATTCAGCAGGTAGCGCAAAATGCCCAGGAAGTATCCTCATCAGTAATGAACGCTAATTCAACAGCGGAAGATGGGGGCAAACAGGTTGAAAAAACTATAAGCCAGATAAGCACTATCAGTAATACGGTCAATTCAACTGCAAGAATAATTGAAGGGCTGGGAAGCAAGTCTCAGGAAATCGGTCAAATTGTTGATCTGATAACCAATATAGCCAATCAGACAAATCTTTTGGCACTCAATGCTGCTATTGAAGCAGCCCGCGCCGGAGAACAGGGCAAAGGCTTTGCGGTAGTTGCCGAGGAAGTAAGAAAGCTGGCCGAAGAATCAGGTGAAGCCGCCAAGAGCATAGCAGATTTAATCAGTGAAGTTCAAAATGAAGCTGATAAGGCTGTTAATGCGATGGAAGAAGGAACCAAGGAAGTTGCCATGGGAACTGAAGTCGCAGCCAGTGCGGGCGAAGCCTTCGAGTTTATTATAAAAGCTATTAGTCAGGTTAATGAGCAGATTCAGGAAGTATCAGCTGCCAGTCAGCAAATGGCTGCAAGTGCCGAAACCGCAATCGAAGCCATTGACCATACTACTATTCAGGCAGAGAACAACAGCGGTGCTGCCCAGACTATCAATGCTCTGGCAGAAGAACAAATGGCAGGAGTAGAAGAAGTCCATGCTTCTATAGATGGCTTAAATGCAGTTATAGGTGAACTGGAAAAATCAGTAGCATATTTCAAGATATAGCAACAATATCTTAAATTATGGAATCAAAGGCTCATTCACGCAAGCGGATGAGCCTTTTTCAGGAGAAGAACATTGAGGAAATTGCATCTGAGAAAAAAGACTATAGATAAACTTCCTGGATACGAGCTACGGATAAGAGATCGAAATCTTACAATACAGGATTTTCTATGTGAAGTTAACGATTTTTTCGAAAATGCTGAACTGCCAAGACTGTGGCCCCAAGGCAATCATAATTGCTATGGCTGTGACCTCTGTTGCCATGAGCCTTTGCCGGTGAGTTCAATTGATGTGGAACAAATCTGCCAGGCTACCGGCAGCATCTTCAGCCAGGCTTTTAAATATCTGTGGGTAGAAACCCAGGGTAATATTATTGATATTACTCTGAGAAGACGCCGGGACGGAAGCTGCATATTTCTAAGGAAAGATTCTACCTGCAGTATATATCAATATCGACCTTTCTTGTGTCAGACTTATATTTGCTGCCAAACGAGCCCTGAGATGGAAGAAGTTCGGAGTACAATAGTGAATCAGGGAATGGATGAGCTTGTAAGAAAGAGTTTGCTCTTATTTAATTCACGTGGTCTGGAATTACCAGTAAACAAAGGTAATAAAAAGTATATCAAGATTGGAGACTGGAAGAAGAACAAGTTCAGTGGCAAAAGCAGTTATTCAGATATACTGATAAAAGACATACTTCCTTCAGATTTGATGAGACATCTGTTACTATAATAGCAGAGGAGTATAATTATAGGGGAGGGAGTATCAATGAAACATATTACTGCCAGGTGCCTGCTGTGCGGGAAAAACCAGGATGTGACTGAAGAACACCCTGAATACAACAAACTGGAAAAACAAGGGAAATCACCGGTCTTCATATGTGATATATGCAGCCACAAAGTACGTCACGAGTCAGATGAAGAAAGAAAAGAAAAAAAACCTATCTAGGTTCGGGAGAAAAAGATGCAGGAAATAAGTATCATACAGGCTGAGGAGCGGTTGGCAGCCTATGTTTTTTTACCGGAGGACAGATTTAATTATTTTTTGATTATATCCCATGGGTTCAGGGGAACCAAAGAAAACGGCGGGAAAATATTTGATTTTGCCCAGCGTCTCAATGCTCTGGGGTTTGCTGTGCTGGCTTTTGATTTCAGCGGCAGCGGGAACAGCGATGGCAATTTTGACGATGTAAGCCTTTCCCGGCAGGCAAAAGATCTAAAAGCGGTAATGGCTTATGTTAACGATAAGTATCATTTACCGCTAATATTGCTGGGAAGGAGCTTCGGGGGCAGCACTGTACTGGCAGCCGGGGCAGGAGATGAGCGGGTGGCTGCTTATGTATTCTGGTCTACTCCTGTCAGACTGCAGGAAACCTTTAAAACTATCCTGGGAGATGAAGACAGAGAGAAGATTGCCAGAGGAGAGAGTATCAGCATAAGAGATGATGCCGGGGTTTATCAGATAAAACCAGCTTTATTTAATGACTTCGCGGTGCACAGAATGGGTGAATATATGGGAAGCATTAAAGACCGCCCCGTCTTAATTGTCCATGGATTGGCTGACGAGGTGGTGGATCCGGCTAATGCCAGGGAATTATACAGTAAACTGACTAATGCTGAACTGGTACTGGTAGAAAATGCAGATCACAGGTTTGTGAATAAATACAGGGAGAGAGAAGAAATTACAATTCAATGGCTGCAAGCGAATTTTGCATGAGAATAAAGCAATTCTAAAGTATAATTTGAAGCCCAAGCCCATCGGTCTGATAAATACCAGGATTATTTAAAATACCGTATATTCCAAAACGAATTATAGGGTATTTTATTTTGCCTGCAGCCAGAGAATATGGAGAGTCCCATTATTCTATTTACGGTGTTATTGCGGGTATGATGGTAATGGCTTTGAGTCTGCAGTTAATGGCTTAACAAGATCATTATATAAGTGGGCGATGTGCAAGTTCAAGAAGTTTCGGGGGGCACCGGCGCAGGGCCGAAGAGTGGCTAAAACAAGTAAAAGAAAGAGAACCCAACATGTTTGCACATTGGGCTCTCCGTGGAAGCTTTTAGTATGAGTGAATGATAAGAGCCGTATGAATCGAGAGGTTTACGTACGGTTCTGTGAGAGCCTACAGGTGAAACTCCTGTGGGCTACTCGACTGAGAGGGATGACTGCAGCATTACCCTACTCGATTTAGGTAAATGGAGATACTTACCACGGTAAATTATGTTAAAATAGACAATGGAGTTGCCGTTTGGCGGTTGGTCACTTCCCCTTCGAAGGGAGGTGATGCCTATGATTACATATAGCGAATTATTTGAATTTTGCATAGTAATCGTGGGAGTTATTTCCCTGTGCATTATGCTCAGAAAATAACTGAAACCGCCTGAGTAAGGCGGTTTAGCCTGATTTTTCGGACCTGCCGCCACACAAAAAACGGCAACTCCTTTATTAAATATATAATATCACTCAAAAAACCATTCTGTCAAACTTTGCTTCCTGATTAATTCTCAAAAAATGGTAAATATTGAATTGAGATGGATATTAATTAATGAATGATATATACTATGTATAAACAAGGGAAAGGGGAGTTATTATGCAGACCAAGGTTACAAAATGGGGTAATAGCTTAGGAATTCGCATTCCACAGTTACTTGCCGAGCAAGCTGAAATAAGTGATGGGGCAATTGTTGAAATCGAAATTAGAAATGAAATAATCCAAATTAGGAAAAAGAAGTTTTCTCTGGAAGAGTTATTAAAAGATATTAGTGCTGAAAATATGCACAAAGAAACAGATACAGGCTTTCCGGTTGGTAAAGAAATATGGTAAAAAGTTATATCCCTGAGCGAGGGGATGTTATATGGCTGGAGTTCAATCCTCAGGCTGGGCACGAACAAGCTGGAAAAAGACCTGCCCTGGTTATTTCTCCAGAAGCCTATAATCAAAAAACCAGTCTGCTAATAGTTTGTCCTATTACTTCACATATAAAAGGTTATCCTTTTGAAGTAAGACTCCCTGGTAATTTGCCTTTACAGGGCGTTATTCTGGCAGATCAAGTAAAAAACTTGGATTGGCAGGCCAGAAATGCGCAATTTGTCTGCAAGACTCCTAAAAATATTATCGAAGAAGTAAACATGAAAATACGTCTTTTGATAGATTGACAAGAGGGTTAAGTTTAGTGGGCGATACGCACGTACCATTAAAATAATTTTCAGAGGAGAATTTTTATCCGTCGGGAAGACCCCTTCCTAAAGGGAGGGGTCTTCACTTAATGAATCCACCTGGCGGGGTTCTGGTCTCGAAACATTCACTCGGGTATGCTGCAATTAAATTTGGAGTTGCCGTTTGGCGGTTGGTCACTTCCCCTTCGAAGGGAGGTGATGCCTATGATTACATATAGCGAATTGTTTCAATTCTGCATAGTAATCGTGGGAGTTATTTCCCTGTGCATTATGCTCAGAAAATAACAAAACCGCCTTTTGAGTAAGGCGGTTCAACCAAGTTTTTTGGGACCTACCGCCATGCAAAAAGCGGCAACTCCTTTATTAAAGTCATAATAGCTTGCTGGAAAATATTTGTCAATAAAGTCATGGGTTAAAAATTCTGCGGCCTGTATACAGGCTGCTTTTTGTATTTCAGGGGGTATTTATGAATATTCAGGAATTT
>JAHDSE010000142.1 GCA_018432955.1 Syntrophomonadaceae bacterium | reverse complement strand
TTCCCCTGGTCCCCCCTCAATATAAGGGAAAGCGTTTAGCTTTTTAATTAGTAATTAGTAATTTTGCTTGGATAACTGGTGTTTTCCTTTCTATTTTATCTACTTTCATCGTCCCCTGCTCCCGTCCCTCTTCAATATAAGGGAAAGCGTTAGCTTTCCCAACATTAATTATTAATTACTAATTACTAATTATTCAGCCGCTGCCAGGGCTTCGCTTAAATTCAGCTTGCCGTCATAAAGGGCTTTGCCTATGATAGCCCCGCGAACTCCTTTAATAAGCTTCAATTCCTTAATATTATCCAGGGTGGAAACTCCTCCGGATGCGATAATCTCCAGTCCGGTTGTTCCCGCCATCTCTTCGATGGAAGGCAAATTAGGCCCCTTAAGCAAGCCATCCCGGGCAACATCAGTAAAAACTGCAGTTTTAATACCCAGCTTTTTCATCTGCAGGCCAAAGTCAACGGCGGCCAGCGTAGTTGTTTCTACCCAGCCTTCTATGGCAACCTGTCCGTTTCTGGCATCCAGACCCAGGACTATCCTTTCCGGGCCAAATTTATCCAGGAGCTTTTTAATGAAATCGGGACTGCTGACTGCTCTGGTACCGATTATTGCCCTTTGGGCTCCCATTTTCAATGTACGTTCCACATCTTCAAATTCCCGAAGTCCTCCTCCAAGCTGAAATGGGATATCAACAGCGGCTGCTATAGCCGCTATAGCCTGTGCATTCCTGGGACTACCGGAAAAAGCCCCATCCAGGTCAACAATATGGAGATAAGAGGCTCCAGCTTGCTGAAAAGAAGCAGCAACACCAGCCGGTGTATCAGAATAAACGGTTTTTTCTTCTGCCTTTCCCTGCACCAGCCTTACACATTGGCCGTCTTTCAGATCAATAGCAGGATAAATAATCATATTATATTTCTCCAAAATTCTTTAATATTTTCAGACCCAGTTCACTTGACTTCTCCGGGTGAAACTGTGTTCCAAAGAGATTTTTTCTTTCTATGGCACATACAAAATCCATGCCGTAATCACTAATTCCAGTTAAACAGTAATCATCTTCGGGCACTACATAATAGGAATGAACAAAGTAGAAATAGCTTTCTGGAGCAATATCCCTGAATAAAATGCTGTCAGAATCCATCAGCACCTGGTTCCATCCCATATGCGGAACTTTAAAAGCCCTTGGCAGCTGAAACCTCACTACCTGTCCTTTGATAATATCCAGTCCTTTGTGCAGCCCGTTTTCCTGACTCTCGCTAAAAAGGAGCTGCAAACCCAGGCAAACCCCCAGCAGGGGCGTATCTTTCCTGACAATTTCCTGTATAGCTTTATCCAGACCCAGTTTATGCAGGTTTTTTACAGCATCACCGAAAGCACCCACACCTGGCAGTACCACTTTATCCGCCTCCACTATTTCTTCTGCCTTGCTGCTGGTAAAAGCCTCATATCCCAGTTTAAGAAAGGCATTCCTGACACTGGCCAGGTTGCCCATACCGTAATCAATAATCGCTATCAAGACATATCCTCCTACCTGCTCGAAATAATATTTACTATAGGAGCTTTTTGGATGACCAGACTTCCTCAATGCGCGGTTCATAGTCAACAGCCATTTTTAAAGCCCTGGAAAATGCCTTGAAAACTGCTTCGATAATATGATGGGTGTTTTCTCCACGCAAAAGGTCAATGTGAATATTCATTCCAGCATTATTGGCCAGAGCATGGAAAAATTCTTTAACATTCTCTGTGGCAAAATCCCCTATAATTTCTCGCTTTAAATCCACATTATATGACAGGTAGGAACGTCCTGAAAGGTCGATGACGACCCTGGCCAGGGCATCATCCATTGGTACAATGGCTTCGCCGTAACGGTTTATACATTTCTTGTCCCCCAGAGCCTGTTTTAAAGCCTGCCCCAGGCAAATAGCAATATCTTCCACTGTGTGGTGATCATCGACTTCGATATCCCCTCTGCTGGTTACTTTTAAATTGCAGAGGCTGTGCACGGAAAAAAGTGTTAACATATGACTCAAAAAGGGTATTTCGGTATCAATCTGGTGCTGCCCGGTACCATCCAGGTCTATTTGCAGAAGGACTTCAGTCTCGCTGGTCTTTCTCTGTATCTCTCCAATTCTCGTAATATCAGCCATTGAAATTCTCCTTTCTTTACTGTACTCTAAATTCGCAGTAGACAGAGACTGCGTACTAAGGGGATTTTTTGACACAGGCTCACTACGCTCGCACACGGATTTAACAGATTTACACCGATTTTTTCTTTAATGTTTTTATATTTTTTGAATTTCTACAAAGCTGAACTGACGGTTAATAAATTGCTCTTATTTAGATTTTCAGGATAACGGAAGCTATAGCTTCCGTTATCCTGAAAAAACATTAATGGAAGCTGAGTATTTCATTAAACTATTAACTATAATTTTTGACGTCCACCAAACTAAAAATACTAAAAAGAATCTGTGTTAATCTGCGTCCGCACGATCTGTGTGCGAGCGTAGCGAGCCTGTGTCAAAAAAAATTCCTTGCTGCGCTGTCCTTATTTTTTCCTTACTCTAATTGAATTGGCATGAGCTGTCAGGCCCTCTACGGTAGCCAGTTTAATTATTTTGTCAGCATCCTCTTTTAAAGCCTGTTCTGAATAATGAATTATACTGGAGGCTTTCATAAAGGTGTCGACTGTAACCGGAGAATAGAAACGGGCTGTCCCGCCGGTAGGCAATATATGGTTGGGGCCGGCATAATAATCACCTACAGGTTCCGGGCTGTATTTCCCCATAAATATGGCTCCTGCATTGTGAATTCTACTTATATAGTCAAAGGGGTGCTCAAGCATTAACTCCAGGTGTTCGGGTGCTATTAAATTAGCTATTTCACAAGCCTCATCAATATCCCGAACCAGAATAAATGCCCCATGAGCCTCCAGGGACTTTCTTATTATTTCTTTTCGCGTAAGCTTCTCTAACTGTTGTTCCAGCTCTTGCTCCACCTTAGTTATAAGATTGGCATCATCAGATATTAATATGCTTCGGGCCAGTACATCGTGCTCAGCCTGGGACATCATATCTGCTGCCAGGAAAACAGGATCGGCCTTTGAATCAGCAATAATCAGGATCTCGCTGGGACCAGCCAGCATATCGATGTTCACATCACCATAGACCATTTTCTTGGCAATGGTGACATAAATATTCCCCGGCCCGCTAATAAGATCGACTTTTTTAAGTGTTTCAGTTCCCCAGGCCAGAGCGAAAACCGCCTGAGCCCCTCCCATCTTGTATATCTCCTTAACTCCCAGTTCGGCAGCAGCCACCAGGGTATAAGGATTCATTCCTCCGTTTTTATCTGGAGGACTGACCATGACTATTTCTTTCACCCCGGCTACCTGTGCGGGTATGGCATTCATCAAAACCGAAGATGGATAAGCAGCAGTCCCTCCGGGTACATATATCCCCACCCTCTCCAGGGGACGAAAAAGCTGTCCCAGTATAGTCCCATTTTCATCGGGTTCCATCCATGAATTTCTCAACTGTTTTGCATGAAATATTCTTACATTATCTATAGCTATACGGATCGCATTTATGTATTCCTCATCAACATTCCGGTAAGCCTCATCAATCTCTTCTTCCCTTATCATAAAATTATCCTGTTTTATGCTGGCACCATCGAATTCCAGGTTTAAATCAAAAATTGCCTGGTTGCCTCTTTCCTTTACCTGTCTCCCGATTTCTGCCACAGTGGCTTCGTAATCTTTCATTCCAGCATTGCTCACTGCTGAAAAAATGGCCTTTATATCCTCACTGGATGAATCAAGCTGTTTTATTTTCATAAAACCTCCCCACCCCTCACAAAATCTTGCATAGTCTCAATCAAGGATTGAATTCTATGATGTTTGGTTCGATAGCTTACCCGGTTGCTTATCAATCTGGTAGTGGAATCCATTATTGTAAGCAGTTCCACCAAATTGTTCTCTCTGAGGGTTCTCCCGGTAGATACAATATCCACAATAATATCTGCCATTCCCATAAGGGGTGCAAGTTCAATATTCCCATGCAGTTTTATGATCTCCACCTGTAATCCCTGACTGCGAAAAAAACGCTCGGCCACTACCGGAAATTTGGTCGCCACTCTTTTATAATTCAATTCCTTTAACTCAATATCTTTAAGATCTGCCGGACCGGCAACCACAAAACGACAATAAGAATACTTCAAATCCGCCATCTCAAAAACATCTTTGGCCTGTTCCACTATTACATCTTTTCCTACAATCCCCAGATCGGCAGCCCCCTGTTCCACATAGGTTGGAACATCAGTGGGACGGCACATGAGATATCTTAAATTTTCCTTATCATAAGAGAAAACCATACTCCGGCTTTCTTCACTGACCCCTTCGACTGGCAGTCCAATGCCAGCAAACAGTTTCATAGTTGGCTTTAATAAATTCCCTTTGGAAAGGGCTATGGTAAGATATTCATCTTGCATCCTATTTCCTCCAAGCATAAAATCTCAAGTATGGTTTTGATTGTCCCTTTATTTTGAATTATCCACATAAATTAGATGGCAATTTTGGCTGGTCTTTAATTTTGTCTCCAGTTTTTCCTTACTGCAGCCTTCCAAATCCATTTCCACAATACACCCCTGCCGGCGAAGCTCCTCGGCTTTTTTGACCATAGCCTGAAAATCAGTCCCGCCCAGCAGAAAGCGTTTAGTCTCTTGCTCCCTATTCTTCATAACCAAAGCCAGTCTTTCCATACCTACGGCAAATCCAGTAGCCGGACAGGGAAAACCGAATTGACTCATCAGCCTGTCATAACGTCCACCACCCAGGAGACCATATCCCAGTTGAGGAGAATAACCCTCAAATACTATCCCGGTGTAATAATCCATCCCTCGCAGTACTCCCATATCAATGACTATATTATCTATTACACCGCATATTTTCAGGGCATCGTAAACTTTTCGCAATTCTTCCACTGCCAGGGAGGCATTTCTATCGCTTTCAACATAGGGAATACGCTCCAGGACTTCCAGTTCCCCATGCAGAACAGGCAAACTGGCGAGGGTTTCTTTTAATCTTTCGTCAATATCCAGGCCATCCAATACATTTGATAATTCTACCAGGTCTTTGCATTCCAGTAAAAAGCGAATCCTTTGCTTATCCTCAGATTTAATACCGCTGTCATCAAGAAGGCTATTGAAAATAGCTATTTGATTGAGACTGATTTTAAAGTCTTGCAATCCCATTTCACGCAGGGTATTTACAGCAACGGTTATTACTTCAGCATCTGCCCATACCCCCGAAGCCCCCAGTAATTCAATTCCCATTTGCCAGAATTCCCGGTATTGAGCAATCTGGGGCTGAACATGCCGAAAAACATTGGCATTATAAAAGAGCCTTTGCGGTAACACGGCATCCTGCAGGTGGGTTGCTGCCAGGCGGGCAATGGATACGGTTATCTCTGGACGCAGGGAGAGAATTCCCCCTTCCCGGTCCATAAACAAAAACAAGTCCTCCCGGATATTCCTCCCGGTTCCGGTTTCTATTACCTCCAGAAACTCAAAGGCTGGAGTAATAACCTCTTCATAACCATAAGACCTGAAGGTCTTCCCGGCCTTGTTTTCTATACTCCTCTTGGTTTTTACGTCATCGGGAAGTAAATCACGCAAACCTTTTGGAATTTGTCTATTTTTCATTGGAATTCTCCTCATTCATTTTTCTCAATACTGTTTTATATCCATCTGCTCCATAGTTCAGGCAGCGTTTAACCCTGCTTACAGTAGCAGTACTGGCTCCTGTGGAAGCAGCAATACTGTTATAAGTGGTATTGTTCTCCAGTAAACGGGCCACCGCCATTCTCTGAGCCATAGCTTTAATCTCACTAATGGTACACAGATCTTCCAACAAGCGATAGACCTCATCATCGTTTTCCAGGCTCAACAAGGCACTGACCAGAAAATCAGTATTTTTATCTTTCCAGCTAGGTGAATAAGTCAAAAAACTTCCCTCCAGAATAAATTACAATAACTGATGATCGTTAATAATCAGTTCAAATTCACAATCCAGATACTGTGCTGCCCTCCGGCTGATCAGCATTTTGGTCAGGAATATCTCAAAATACTCCATAACCGAACAAACCATGGTATCTATGGTAATCTCCATCGTGATCTTTTTCTCTTTCGGGTTAACCAGTAACCTGGATTGCGTTACCGCGTAATTAACCCGGTCACGAGGGGTAAAAGAGGAAATCTCGCTCTTACGCACCCTGGAGCGGTGAACATCTGACTTATCGGCCAATATCAGAGCTGCAGCTATGTTATTTATGCTGCTGCCCCGGGCATTCTCTTCATGATTGCCAATAGCTCCCATAATTATAGCTATTTCCTCAGGCTCCATCCCCAGGTCGAGTAAAATATTGAAAGCTATTAAAGCCCCTGACATACCGTGCCCGTAACGATTAACTAAATTTCCTATATCGTGCAGATAGCCTGCTATAGCTCCCAGTTCAGCATCTCTTTGGGGATATCCCAATTTTTCAAGAATTTCATAGCATAAATCCGAAGTCTGCTCTGCATGGTGCATATTATGTTCTATCGCGCCAATATTTCCAATATAGGCATTTCCTATCTGCATATACGTTTGAACTATAGGGTTTTCCTTAATTTTTTCCAGAGTAATCATTGTTCTCCTCCCCTAATATACTACTACTCTAATGATTTTTGCAGCTTCCCTGCCTCTCTGGCAGCCCTGCTGCCCTCTGGTATGGAATCCAGGAATTCCCTGGCCTTTCCAAAATCACCTTTTGCTATCGCATCTTTGGCCAGCTCCAAAATTGCAGCCGCTTTTTTCTCCCTTTCTGCTTCTTTTATTTTATCTTCCATTTTTTCTTTTTTACCCAGTTCCTCTAATTTCTTGTATTCTTCTATAGCCTGATCATATTTTCCTTCAGCTACCAAGCCCGCGCCTTCGGTAATAATTCTGCGGGTCTCAATCCTTTCGGGAAGCTGCAACAATAAATTTCCATAAGTAAATACCGTACATAAGAGAAGCACTACCGCCAGTAACCAGGGCGGAGAATATCTTCTCTTTTTGTTCATAAATCCAGCCAGAATAATGAAGGGAATTGCCATAATAAAAGTGACTTTCAGAAATTCCCGTGCAGGCAGATTAAACAGGGCCACAATTATAGCAACAGCAATAAGCATTCTGACAATAGGAGATATTTTGGGGTTCATGGATTTACACCTCTCTTTTAAGGGCTTTTTTGCCAATATCCTTTCTATAGTACATTAAATCAAAACTAATTTTTTCTACCTCTTTGTATACTTTTTCTATAGCAGCAGGAATACCATTAGCTTTGGAAACCACTCCTAGAACCCGACCACCGTTGGATAATAATCTCCCTTTATCAATAATTGTCCCTGCATGAAATACCAGGATATCACTATCGAGCTTTTCCAGTCCTTCGATTAATTTTCCCTTTTCATAATCACCGGGATAACCGCCTGAAGCCAGAACCACACAAACACAAGCACCTTCTTCCAGCTCAATAGCCTGTCCGACAAGCTTTCCCTCACAGGCTGCTTCCAGCAAGGGAAATAAATCCCCCTTGATCATAGGCATCAAAACCTGGGTCTCGGGATCGCCAAAACGAGCGTTGAATTCGAGAACTTTGGGGCCTTCCCGGGTAATCATTAATCCGGCATATACAACCCCTTTATAGGGACAGCCTTCTTTTGCCATAGCTTCTATAACCGGCCCGATAATCTTATCCAGCACCTGCTGGTACAGTTTGGGCGAATATACCGGGGGATTGCTGTAAGCCCCCATCCCTCCTGTATTAGGGCCTTCATCATTATCAAAAACCTGTTTATGATCCTGGGCTGCCAGCAAAGGCAGATAATTTTTGCCATCACTGATGGCAAAAAAGCTGACTTCTTCCCCTTCAAGACATTCCTCAATAACAACCTTCTCCCCGGCTTTGCCAAAGCTTCGATCCCGCATCATATTATCAATAGCCCGGCTGGCTTCATCCCAGTTTTTAGCCACTACTACACCTTTGCCGGCCGCCAGTCCATCCGCTTTCACTACCACGGCTTTTCCCTGAGCAGTATACGTACGAGCATATCTTTTCGCGGCATCAATATCTTCAAATGCTTCATAGTCGGCAGTAGGAATACCATATTTCTTAAGCAGGTTCTTGGTAAAAACCTTGCTGCCTTCGAGTCTGGCCGCAGCAGCAGAAGGGCCAAAAGCTTTCAGGCCATTTTCCTCAAAAATATCCACCAGACCTTCCATTAACGGAGCTTCTGGCCCAACAACTGTCAGATCGATTTTATTTGCCAGAGCAAATTCCAGCAGCTTATCCACTTCGCCGGCTCCTATATCCACACATTCGGCCAGCCCAGCTATGCCCGGATTACCTGGAACCGCAAATATTTTGTTAATCTCAGGACTCTGGGCCAGCTTCCATACCAGGGCATGTTCCCTTCCTCCCTGACCTATTACAAGTACCTTCTTAGCCATTTTATCCCCCTCTGAATTTAATTAATAATTAGTAATTAATAATTAGTAATTTCAGAATTCAAAATCAATTATTAATGTTTAAAATGCCTGATGCCGGTAAAGACCATGGCAATACCATGCTTGTTGCATTCCTCTATGCTTTCCTCATCGCGTATGGAACCACCGGGCTGGATAATAGCCTTTATACCATAACGTGCTGCCATTTCCACCGTATCCTTGAAAGGGAAAAAGGCATCCGAAGCCATAACCGCTCCCTCGCATTTATCCCCGGCGTGTTCCAGGGCAATGGCAGCAGAACCCACCCGGTTCATCTGACCGGCCCCAACTCCAATACTCATTTTATCCCTGGAAATGACAATAGCATTGGACTTTACGTGTTTAACAATTGTCCAGGCAAAAGCCAGTTCTTGCAATTGCTCAGCTGTAGGCACGGTTTCCGTAACCACTTTCAAATCGTTGACGTCCAGCTGCTTCCGGTCGCTTTCCTGTACTACAAAACCGCCTTCAACAGTTCGCAACATAAGACTATCCCCGCTGGAAACAGGCATTTCCAAAACCCGCAGGTTCTTTTTAGCCTGTAGTACAGCCAGGGCATCATCATCATAAGACGGAGCAATTATTACCTCCATAAATGGTCCGGCAGCCTTTTGAGCTGTTTTTAAATCTACAGGACGATTAAAAGCGATAATACCCCCATAGGCAGATTTCGAATCACCCGCAAAAGCCCGGACAAAAGCCTCATCAAGGGTTTCAGCTACAGCAGTACCGCATGGATTGGTATGCTTCACTATTACACAGGCGGTCTCATTGAATTCCTTTACCAGGTCCCAGGCTGCCTGAGTATCGATGATATTGTTATATGATAATTCCTTGCCATTCAGTTGACGGGCATCAGCCAATCCCTTACCCGGTGTCATATTCCGGTAGAAGCAGGCCTTTTGGTGCGGGTTTTCCCCGTAGCGAAGCTCGTATACCTTTTCACCGGCCAGGATTAGATTGTCCCGAAAACCGCTATCACTGAGGCCGGCCAGGTAACTGCTTATCATGGCATCATAGGCAGCCGTATGGCTGAAGGCTTCCAGGGCCAGCTTCATTCTCATTTCCTGACTTAAATCCCCATTGCTTTCCAATTCTTTTAAGACTGCATTATAGAACTCAGGTTTTACCAGCACAATTACATCTTTAAAGTTCTTGGCCGCTGACCTTAGCATGCTGGGGCCGCCTATATCGATATTCTCTATGGCCTCGTCCATGCTTACATCAGGTCTGGCTACAGTCTCCCGGAATGGATAAAGATTTACCGCCACAATATCGATAGCCTCTATCTGATTTTCTTCCAGCTGCTGAATATGGTCGGGTATCCTGCGGGCCAGAATACCGCCATGGACTTTAGGATGCAGGGTCTTAACCCGTCCATCCAGTATTTCCGGAAAGCCAGTAATTTCAGCTACCTGCTTGACATTCACTCCTGCCTCTTTTAGGGCAGCGAAGGTCCCCCCGGTAGAAATAATCTCATAACCCAGTTTTTCCAGGCCCCGGGCAAATTCCACTATACCTTCTTTATTGGATACACTTATTAGCGCTCTTTTCATGTTTTATTCCCCTTTCTTAAGGACTGACAATTACTTTTCTGCCATCTATCCAGACCCTGCCTTCGGCAAATAACTGCAATGACTGCCAGTAAATCTTATGTTCCTCCACCAGAATCCGGGCTGCCAGGCTGTCTTCATCATCATCCTGGTAAACCGGTACCGCAGCCTGCATTATTATAGGGCCAGTATCCATTCCCTCATCTACTATATGTACTGTCACTCCGCTGAACTTCACTCCGTAATCCACCGCCTGCTTCTGGGCATGTAAACCAGTAAAGGAAGGCAACAATGCCGGATGAATATTTATTATCCTGAATTTGAAAGATTCCAGGAGAACCCTGCCGACCAGCCGCATATAACCGGCCAGAACCAGGAGGTCAATATCATGTTCATGTAATTTTTTAAGAATATCCATTTCATATTCATCTTTGTTCTTATAATCCCTGGGATTAATAAAATGAGCTTCAATTTCTCTTTTTTGTGCCTTTTGCAGCGCAGGAGCATCCTTCTTGTCACTTATTAAAAGCTTTATATCCGCTGATAATTCCCGGCGCTCAATGGCCTCACCGAGAGCGTCAAAATTGCTGCCCCGTCCTGAAGCTAAAACCGCCAGTTTCAGCCTTCCCGCTTCCATTACTTTAATCATTTTATTATTACCCTCTCGCCATCTGAGTTTACTCTCCCTATTACTATAGGCTTTTCTCCTTTAACACGCAAGTGTTTTAATGCTTTATCTGAATGAAGTGGTGAAGTAGTTATCAAATAACCAGCACCCATATTGAAAGTTCTGAACATCTCTTCCCTGGGAACCTGCCCCAATTTCTCAATCAATTTAAAAATGGGTTTAACTTCAATCTGTGAACCATCTATAACAGCTCCCATTCCTGCCGGAAGAATTCTCTGCAGATTTTCAATGATTCCCCCGCCGGTAACATGAACCATTCCTCTTATCTCCACTTCATCAAGTAGAGAAAGAACTGTCTTAACATAGATTTTAGTAGGTGTCAGCAGTTCTTCTCCCAGGGTTTTGCCCAGTTCATCAATGTACTGCTCCAGTTTCAGTCCGGCTTTTTCGAGCAAGACCTTTCTGACCAGGGAATAGCCATTGGAATGAATACCCGAAGAAGGCAAGGCAATAATCATGTCCCCATCTTGAATGAGACTGCCATCAATAATACGGCTGCGGTCTACAGCCCCAACCGCAAACCCGGCCAGGTCATATTCATCTTCCGCATAAAAACCGGGCATCTCCGCGGTTTCTCCCCCAATCAGAGAACAAGATGCCTGTAAACATCCCTGGCTTACTCCCTTTACCAGAAATTCCACCACCTGGGGCTGCAGCTTTCCCAGAGCTATGTAATCCAGAAAAAATAAGGGTTCGGCACCATGTACCAGAATATCGTTCACACACATGGCCACCAGGTCTATGCCCACAGTATCATGAACATCCATCATCTGGGATATCTTCAACTTTGTCCCTACTCCATCAGTACCCGATACCAGAACCGGCTCTTTATACCTGGCTGTATCCAGGGCAAAAAGCCCCCCAAAAGAACCGATTTCCGTAAGCACTTCCGGCCTCCTGGTCTTTTCCACCCACTTTTTAATCATATTCACCGATTTATTGGCAGCTTCAATATCTACCCCGGCCTCCTTATAACTCAAACCCTCTTTTTCCATAATCAACCCCCTGTTCAATAATAAGTATCCCATCCCCAACTACGTGCATAAGACAGATTATGCGCAGCAAGGGGAATTTTTGACGCAAACTCGCTATGCTCGCACACAGACCCTGCGGGCACAGATTAACACGGATTCTTTTTTGTATGTAGGGGCACCCCTTGCGGGTGCCCATGAATCTTCTTTTTGAAACCTGACTTTTACTGACCTTAACTGATTTAACATGACTCTTTTTCAATTTTGTAAATATCAGCTTAAATCAGGAAAATCAGGTTTGTCAGGTTTTGTTAAATGATGTCTTCAACTCCGCCCTCCTAAACAAAAACAAAATTACCTCCGGGTACTACTGATGTTCCCTTCGTTTACTATTAAAGTTACCGCGATAATCCGCGTCTTTTAAACTGCTGAGCAGTTTGTAGCATTTTGAATACGTAGTCTTATTATCAGTCAAATCAAATCAATCAATTCAAAACAGGTTTTCATTAAAACTCTCTCTGAACAATACCACGCTTTGTTTTTTATACCTTAATACCATTAAAGCCCGGGGGGATAGTTTCGTAACCGAAACCTATCCGCCTGGGCTTTTATCCCTATACGGTGTAGTGCCTGAATAAGCACCTGTGTCACTCGGACCAGACCATGTAAAAAATATATGCGGAACCCTAGACACACTTTCGCGTTTCTTAGCTCTATTAATTTACAATTTGATATTAGCAAAGCATTTTTAACATGTCAACGTACTAAAGACAATTATATATAATTCTGTAAGAGGCTTAGGGACAAAATGAACCCCCCCGGCAACATGGCTTTTTAAATGAGTTAACACAAAATAAGTTAACCGCCTGACGTCTTTGGTTTACACGATACGCAGACCGCTGGCTATGACCTCGTTAATAAAGGGGTTTCCTTTACTCAAAGGATGGGGTTCTATTCGGGTGTTGACTTTCCTGCGAATCCTCATAAGCTTCATGGTATCCTCAATCAAATCCCCGGTAAATTCCTCAGATATTACTGCAATATCAATATCGCTATCATGGTCAGGGCTGCCATTAATGAAGGAACCAAATACGTAAATTGAATCAACCTTTAGTTCCTTTTCAACCCTATCAGCATATTCTTTGGCTATGGCAGTTATTTCTTCTCTAGTATTGTTAGAAGCCATTCCCTCAACTCCTTAATCGCAGTTATACTCGCGCTCGTAAACTCTGGAGTGCATTTCTTATGAAAGCTCTGTTTATAATCTGGATAACGGGCAGCAATGTTAAAGCTAGTTATAAGATCCATATAATCGGCTTGCTCATCGGAAGGTTTAAGACCTGCTTTTTCAGATAGTCTTAACAAATCATGAATTCTTGGAACCTCAGCATTTAC